>CANKZX010000001.1 GCA_947488275.1 Alphaproteobacteria bacterium
TGGCAATCGCCGCTTCAAATTTTGTTTTACTGGTATGTTTTTTTCGAATCTGTGCCATTATTTTATACCTCCTTGATGGGTTAATTTAACACAATCTCAAGGAAAAAAACTCTCTTAGCTACCTGTCCAGTTTTGGGGGGGCATTTCAAACAGAACGTTTGATTGCACCTGATAAAACATTAATTCGCAGCAGCAAACGTCCATGGGATACATTGAATCTACGGTATTTACCCGTTGAAGGGATGTCTGGCAGTGCACAATATTCAAAAGAACAATTACAACAAATTTTAAGTGAAATAGAAGCACGTTACAAAATTCAAAGAGATAAGATTTTAATTGTTGACCTTCGTGGTGAAGCACATGTATTCGCAGATGCAGAACCAATTAGTATCCTTGATAAAAAAGATGAATCAACGGCAACAAAAGAATATCGATCAACACAAGAAAATATTATTAAAGATAAATTGGCAAATCAAAATATAACCGTTATTCCCCATCGATTCACCTTAAATCACCCACCAATGATCAGCCGTGAAGTTCTTGAAAAACAACCAATCACTCGAATTTTCAGCACAATTGAAACAGAGGAAGAAATGGTAAAAAACATAGGTGCACAATACCTCCGTATACCAATACCCGATTATTCAGCGCCCACACCAGAGCAAATTCAATTTTTTGATGACGCAATTAAAAAATCAGGTGCTGAATGGATACATATCCACTGCCATGGTGGCGCTGGTCGTAGTACAACGTTTATGGCAATACTTGATATGATTCGTCAACCAAGTTTATCACTTGATGAAATTATTGAACGTCAATGGAAAGCTGGTGGACGCGATATGAAAGGACCACCAGAGGCAGGACAACGTCCCGAAGATGCCGCACGAATCTTAGAGATTCTAAAAAATGAATATGCGAAGAGACACCCCTATACAAAAGAAAAAACGAAAGTATAACCCCCAATTCGAGATTAAAACATGAAGAAAACGCGACATCTGCCGTCATAACGAACCTGCGAAGCAGGTGTGGCTATCTAGAAAAACAAACATTTCCGACGTAACAGGTATTTCCGATGTAACAGGTATTTCTAAGTGAAACAGCCGCTGGATCACCACAAAAGCCTTTGTCTTTTTCGTGATGACGATAAGATATAAACTTTCACTTTACATTTTTCTTATCCATGCTATCATAAGGTTATATGATGGAGTATTTTATGAATATAACTTTTCAAACAAAACGATGGTGGCGAAACGCATAATTTTTTATGTGTTATTGCTTATATCATTCGTATTTGAAAAGGTTTACTATCATGTCTTTCCGTCTATCGTCCTCATTTATCACCGTTGTTATTCTTAGCACATTCATCCTTATCGGGTTTTATTTTTACCCAACAACAAAGAATAATACATCAATTATTGCAATTACGCAAATTGCACCCCATCCGTCACTTGACCTTATTCGTCAAGGTATTATGGATGAATTAAATGAAAGCCCTCACAAAAATAGTGAAATTATTTTCCAAAATGCGCAAGGCAACATTTCAACCGCAACACAGATTGCACAGCGTTTTATAAGCTTAAATCCAAAAGTTATCATCCCTATTACAACGCCATCTGCTCAGATGGTTCAGGCAGCTGCCCATAATAAAAATATTCCAATTGTCTTTGCTGCGGTAACAGATCCAGGTGAAGCACGCCTTATTAAAAGTGATGGTGAGAATCTTCCCTTTATAACAGGTGTTCAAGATGCCCCACCCTATGATGAACAAATAAAACAAATGCAAACACTTTTAAACAAGAAAAATCTGCGTATCGGTATTATCTACAACCCTGGCGAAATCAATTCACTTTCCCAAATCAAACATTTTGAAAAAGCCTTATCTAAAGATGGCAGTACAATCTTATTATCGCCTGCAACATCAACCGTTAATGTAAGCACTGCAACAGCCCGTTTAGTTGATCGTGTTGACGCATTCTATTTACCTAATGACAATACGGTTATTTCATCCCTTACCTCTGTCTTAAAAATAACGAATGATAAAAAAATACCTGTGTTTTCATCAGATCCAGAATCAGTTAAACGCGGATGTACAGCCTCAATCGCGCCAGATCAATATCAAATTGGACGCCAAGTTGGAAAAATTGTTATTCGCATTCTAAATGGGCAAAAAGCAGAAGAAATTCCTTATGAAAAAAGCAAAATAAATAGTACGCAACGTAACGAAGCGCACATAAAAATGCTGAAATTATCTCTGCAAACAGTGTCACAACATCAAGGCGCGTCATGAACGTTAAGCAAATTCTTTTGTGGGTTATTGCCCCTCTTTTCCTTCTCGTTGGGGGTGTGCTTTTATACATAATAGACCTACCCCCTATTCACCACAGTATAAAAACATATACCGTTGGTATTATTCAAAACACCGATCACCCTGCCCTTATTCAAACACGAAAAGGAATCATCGATGTCTTAACACAAAAAGGTTACATTCATTACACAAACACACTCATAAAAGAAGAATCCGCAGATGGTAATGTGAATAAAGCAGAGCAAATCATTCAGAATTTCATCAAAGATAATGTTGATATTATTATTGCCATCGGTACTCCTGTTGCTCAAATTGCAGCTCGCCACACAACCAAAACCAATATTCCTGTGGTATTTGCCTCTGTCACCGACCCCATTGCCGCAAACCTTGTTGAATCGCTTGAAGCACCAGGTGGCCATGTAACAGGCGTAACAAACTATGTCTCAATATCACGGCAATTTTCATATTTTAAAAGACTAATGCCCGCCTTAAAAGAAATTGGCGTCATTTATAACCCCAATGAATCCAACTCTGTTGCTATGATTGATAAAATGCGTGATGTATCAGACATGTTTGGCATAAAAATCTATACCGAAAAAGCAACTGACGCGCAAAGCATTGAAAAAGCCGTTCTTAATTTAATCCAAAAAGGTGCCGATGCCTTTTTCGTCAACAATGATAATAATGCCCTGCAACATCTTGAAAGCATCACAAAAATCGCCACTAAACATAATATTCCCGTATTTGTAAGCGATATTGATTGCCTCAATAAAGGGGCACTTGCCGTTTTAGGTCCCGATCAATACGAAATTGGTAAACAAGCAGCTGAAATGGCAACACGTATTCTATCAGGTAATAAACCGCAATATATCCCCGTTGAATCCCCCAACAAAGTATCAAAAACAGTAAACACGACTGTTGCTGAACAGTTTCAAATCATATACAAACAAAGTAGCTATGAGAAATTTCAATTTTAGTTGAGGTAAGGACGATATTACCCGTCACTTTTGAACACCTTACTCTCTCCCGCATCATCCGCAGACGTGATCCGAGAATACCAAAAAGTGACGAATAGCATGGACAACAATATGATTGATTTAACTGACTTTGGTTTCACAAAAATTCCACGCCAAGAAAAAGCCACGCGTGTTAAAGATTTGTTTAGCCGCGTTTCCAGTCATTATGACCTGATGAATGATTTGATGAGCCTTGGCCTCCACAGGCAATGGAAGAAAAGTTATATTCATCGAATGCGTCTCCACCAAAATGACAACGTTCTTGATATCGCTGGCGGAACAGGCGACATTAGCATAATGCTCCACAAAACATTTCCTTTTCTAAATCTAACAACAACGCTTATTGACTTAACACCATCTATGCTTGATGAGGGTCGTCACAAAGCCATTGACCAAGGAATCGTTCAAAACATCAACTGGTGTGCAGGACAAGCTGAATCACTCCCCATTTCAGATAATTATGCGGATGTATACACCATTAGTTTTGGTCTTCGCAATGTTGCAGATCGATCAAAAGCCCTCAGCGAGGCCTTTCGTGTATTAAAACCAGGCGGGCGTTTTTATTGTTTGGAATTCAGCCATCTTGAACACGATACACTTCAGAAAATCTATGATCTTTATTCCTTTTCAGTGTTACCATTTCTTGGTAAACACGTCGCTAAAGACGAAGACGCCTATCAATATCTCGCTGAAAGTATTCGAAAATTTCCTGCCCGTTTACGTCTGGAAGGGGAGTTAAAGACCATTGGCTTCACTACCGTTCGGAGTGAAGCTTGGATGAATGGCATTGTAGCCTTTCATGAAGCCATCAAATCATAGCCTACTAAAAATGTTACTCAACCCCCAGCGCACGGGCGAAAATTTCAATAGGGTGCATTTTTTGAAAAACAATGGGCGCAGTAACTTCTGCTGATGGCTCTACCAATTGCGCGGTTGTTTTTTGCTGACACTCAATTCCTTGCTTAATATGTTCAGCTGCAAGCGGGCATTCAGATGCAAAAATTGTATGATTGTTTGATATCACCTGACGTACAACAGGTTTTCCAACAGTAAGCGCTAAATCAAAATTATCGACCATCATCCCCCACGTTCCCCCGTGCCCTGAACAACGCTCCACAACACTAACTTTTATATCAGGTATAAAACGCAGCATTTCAGCAGCTTTTGCCCCTATATTTTGCGCCCGTGCATGGCAAGCCAGATGGAGTGTCACATCATTCCCCAAAGGCAACAAATCGCCTGGCACACCAAATCGATTTACAAGAGATACAATATACTCAGAAATATCTTTCGTATTTACTTTAAGTTCCTGAATCGCTTGATTCTGTGGATGCATTAAAGGCCATTCACTTTTCATCATCAACGAACACGATGGTATCAAGGACACAATCGTACGCCCATCCTTGATAAAGGGCGCAAAAAATTCAGCAATACGAACTCCGCCATCGGCGACACGGGGAATATTTCCTAATTCTAATTGCGGCATTCCACAACATCCAGGGTATTGCACATCAACATCCACACCAAAATGCGCAAGAATTTTACCCGCCAACAAGCCTATCTGTGTTTCATTATAATTACCGTAACAGGTCGCGTATAAAACAATTTTTTCACCCTTTGCCATACCTAAGGGATTGATTTGAAGGGGCTTATTCTTCATCTGGCGAATCAATGTTTGACTTGAAAACGCAGGTATACTTGCCTTTGCATCAATAGACGCAACCTTTTGCAATAAAGGGCGCGCGATCGATCCAACGTCACTTAATGTATTTACAAGAGGTGCAACCACACCAAGTACCGCTGCATTACGGTCAACTTCAGCAAGTTGTTTCTTGGCAAAAGGTACTTCTTTTTCAGCAAATTGATAAGCCTTATAACGGAGCATCAAATGCGGGAAATCAATATTAAATTCATGGGGTGGCACATATGGACACTTTGTCAGAAAACACATATCACATAACGTGCAGTCATCAACAACGGCGCCATATTCATCGGTTGAAACGCTATCCAATTCCCCTGTTGAACTATTATCGACAAGATCAAATAATTTTGGAAAAGAACCACAAAGATTAAAGCAACGCCTACATCCATGACACACATCAAACTGACGAGTCATTTCGTGATCAAGCGCCTCTTTATTTAAGAAATCGGGATTTTCCCAATCAAGGGGATGCCGCGTCGGCGCCTCTAAGCTACCTTCTTTCATGCATCCCCTCCATTTCTAATACAGTCACTAGTTATTCAATTGATCAAGGGCTTTTTGGAAACGACCTGCATGTGACTTTTCAGCCTTTGCCAAAGTTTCAAACCAATCAGCCACTTCATCAAAACCTTCTTCACGGGCAGCGCGTGCCATGCTTGGATACATATCTGTGTATTCGTGTGTTTCACCAGCGATTGCGGCTTTTAAATTATTTTCAGTTGAACCAATCGGTAATCCTGTTGCAGGGTCACCAACTACTTCTAAAAATTCAAGATGCCCATGCGCATGTCCTGTTTCGCCCTCAGCTGTTGAACGAAATACAGTTGCAACATCGTTATACCCTTCAATATCTGCTTTTTGTGCGAAATACAGATAACGACGATTTGCTTGGGATTCACCAGCAAATGCTGCCTTTAGATTTTCTTCTGTTTTTGACCCTTTTAAATGTACCATGCTAACGTCCTTAATATTAATAGAATATGATAAGACTATGGCACTGGCGACCTCATTCGTCAAGACAGAGAGCGCATTTTACAGATTATGTTTGAAGAACAATCTATACCCACCACCGATGATTTTTAGCAATTCTGCCGTCATAGCGAACCTGCGTAAGCTGGTGTGGCCATCCAGAAAAACAAATATTTTCGACGTAACAAGCATTTCTGACGCAACAAGCATTTCTGACGTAATAGCCACTGGATCACCACAAAAGCCTTCGGCTTTTTCATGATGACGAGGGATTGTAAAATTATCTTCTGCTGAAAATCATCGGTGTTGGGTATATACTAATTATTGATACACAAATTATTAGACCAAGAACAAGCACCGCCAAAACCACCAACCGCTGCACAAATATCTTGCTGAGTAATTTTGCTGCATACCACGCGACACTTTCCACTAAAGAGGATACAAGCCGATGGGCATGGACTTTTTGCTTGGCAATATTTATCCGATGCCAAAGCATTTTCTTTTGTTTGATAAGTAGGCATAACCACCTGAACAAAATTGCCAGCATCCGTATACGTCTTCATCGCCAGATCAGCCTTTGTTTTAGCAACAACAGCTGCACTTTGTGCATCAGAGAGTGCCTTAGCCGCCTCAACTTGCGATTTTGCAATCGCCGCGATTTGCACATTTAATAAATCTTGCATGGATTGTGCTTTTGCTAAAACAATATTAGCATCATTTAAGGCTTTTGTTGTTACATCAGCCTCTACTTTGGCAAGATCAGCATCACTTTGTGCCTTTTTAAGTGTCTCAGCGTCTGCTTTTGCTTTTGCATCGGCATCTGCCTTTGCTTTCGCATCGGCTTCATCCTTAGCTTTCTTAGCAGCAAGTTCGGCTTCGGTTGGCAATTGCACAGGCGATACATTTGCAGGTGGTGGTGCCGATTCTACAGGCGCAGGCGGCGGTGTAGGCGCAGGTGGTGGTGTTGACTCCGTTGGCGCAGGTGGTGGTGCTGACTCCGTTGGTGCTGGTGGAGGTGAAACTGAATCCGTTGGTGCTGGTGGCGGTGCTGCACCTTCTGTGCTTGTTGCCCCTGTTGATGTTGTTCCTGTCGACACGCCCTCTGTGCCTGTTGTCCCTTCAGCAAAACACAAACCTGATATCATCAGATAAAAACACATTACCCTAACAAGAAAATATTTTTTAAGTAAAATTTGATTTAAAAGCGGCATCACGATTGATTCCCATTGATTCTTATATAATTTTAGTGTGTCGCTATTTTATTAAAAATCACTTAACATGTTTTGAAAAAGTCAACTAAATCACATTTCTCCCACGAAAATAACCCCGAATCCGTTGGCTGACGACCAAAATGCCCAAAACTAGCTGTCGGCAAATAAATGGGTGCATTCAATCCTAAATGTTTCCTAATACCAGCGGGTGTAAGTGGTAAATGCGTCATAATCGCCTGCTCTACCTGGTATTCAGGTACATTCCCTGTCCCTTGAAAATCAATATAAAGGGATAATGGACGGGCAATACCAATGCCATAAGATACCTGTAAAAGGCACCGTGATGCTAATCCAGCTGCCACAATATTCTTTGCCAAATAACGTGCCATATAGGCAGCCGATCGATCAACCTTTGTGGGGTCTTTACCAGAAAAAGCACCACCACCATGAGGCGCCGCGCCGCCATAGGTATCAACAATAATCTTGCGTCCTGTTAGCCCTGTATCCCCATCAGGCCCACCAACTACAAAACGACCTGTAGGATTCACCAATAACTCAGTCGTTTCAATAATCCATCTTTCTGGAAACGTTGCATAAATCATCGGTACCACATAATCAAAAACAGCATATTGATCCAAACCATCGCGATGCTGCGTTGACAAAACAAGTGTTTTCACACCAATAGGAACACCATCTTCATAAATAAGTGTAACTTGGCTTTTAGCATCAGGCAAAAGACGTCCCTGCGCATCATTCTTTCGCAAATGATCGAGGTTTTCTAAAAGACGATGCGCCCAATACAGTGGCGCTGGCATTAACGTTTCGGTTTCAGTACAGGCGAATCCAAACATAATTCCCTGATCGCCCGCCCCTTCATCTTTATCTGCCGTCGCATCAACACCACGAGCAATATCAACCGATTGTTTGTGAATATAATTTTGAAAAATAAAACGATCATAATGAAAACCATCCTGTTCATAACCAATATCACGAACTTGATGGCGGATCTTTTCTTCCAATGTCTTTGTCACATTTGGATTACCACGCACCTCTCCCAATACAATCACACGGTTTGTTGTAACAACCGTTTCAATAGCGGCACGAGAAAAAGGATCATCCGTCAAGTAAGCATCCACAATTAAATCAGAAAGCTGATCGCAAATCTTGTCAGGGTGCCCACGTGAAACAGATTCACTGGTAAATAGGTATGTTCCTTTCCTTAACATTGATACGCCTTTTAAAAAGAATATGAACTATTATACACACGTTTTTTAGAAGATATATACAATTAATCATGAATTATATATAAATAAGATGCCATTCAAATAATCTTTTTATTAATCATTTATTAATCATTTCCTTGTTATTATTAAACATACATAATGATTAAAAAGGATTAACACCCCATGAAAAAAATATCAGCCTTATTTCTTGCCAGTCTTTTACTTTCAACACAGATTGGTCTTGCGGGTGATCGTGATGATCAAAATATGGATGGAGCCGATACTGAAAACCAAGACCTTAACCAGGGGGATACTTCTCAAGGTGGGCAAGGCGGTTTAACACCAGAGGAAACGAAAAGTGCTCTCCTTCGCAAGAAAGTAGAAATTGAGCAAGCTATTCGTTCAATTGTTGCAGCAGACGCGCAGAACGCAGCGAAAGAAAAGGAATTGCGTCAACAAATAAAGATTGCAAACCAAACGTTAGCAACCTATCAACTCGAAGCAGAGAAACAGAAAAAAGCGCTTATTACCCAAATGAATAAATTAAAATCAGAAGAAGCAGCTGCTGCAAAAGCTGACGCGGATGCACAAGTTTTAGCCTTGCAGAAAATCAGTCAAGATTTACAAAAAAAGAAATTACAATTTGCACACGAAGAAATGCAAATGCGCAAAGAATTAAAAGAAATGGCAGCAAAAATGAAACGCTTAATACCTGCAGATATTGATGCACCTACCAAAAGTCACGGCAGAAATAGCACGCCAACAGCTGGCATACCAAATGACCCAACAACACAACTGGGTGGTTTAATTAGCGCCGCCGCAAATATTCCATAAGATTTAACATTAAGCAATACTGCATACAAATGAAAAAGGGCTTCTCAGCCCTTAACTCATGCACGACGCTCATCCAGCCATGCCATTTGAATAGCCTCTAAAATACGTTCATTACTGCGCGCAGGATCATCATTAAATCCAGATAAGGCTTGCACCCATTGCCACAAATCCGTAAATCGTATCGTCACAACATCAACATCAGGATATGCCTCTTCCAACGCAATCGCAATAGCGTGAATATCAGTCCATTTCATTTATGCAACCTGCATATTACGTGTTCCAGATGGTACGCGCACTGTCAAACCATCCAACTCATCCGTCATCGTAATTTGACACCCAAGACGGGATGTATGCGTTAAACCAAACGCCAGATCGAGCATATCTTCTTCATCTTCTGTCGCTTCTGGCAATAAATCAAACCATTCTGCATCTACAATCACATGACACGTTGAACACGCTAAAGACCCTTCACATGCGCCTTCAAGGTCAATTTTGTTACGGTGAGCAATTTCAAGAACGGAAAGTCCTAAAGGCGCCTCAACTTCTTGCGTTGTACCATCAGCCGTTACGAATTTAATATGTGCCATAATTTTTCCTTATTATATTTCTGTATCCTATTGAATTATCATTCTTAAATTTGCCTTATACAAATATCAAACGACATTTCCTACTAATTTTTTACGAAGCGCCTCATTAATACGAGCCACCGCAAATGGTGATGTCGCATCTTTTAATTGCTCAATAAGACGCTTCAATTCAGCTCTGTCATCATATTCTAAAGCCGCCTCAAGCGCAGCCGACAATTGCTGAATCAAACCTAACTCAGCTTCACTTAACAAATGTCCATCTTCATCACGTGCCGTCTGACAATAACGCAAAAATCGCCTCGCATCAACTTTTGTTTCAATAAGCAAACGTTTTTCCATATCATCCTGCCCATGGGCATGACTTTCATAAATCATGGAACGAAGCTGTTCTTCTGACAAACCATAACTTGGCTTTACAACGATTGTTTGCTTTTTCCCTGTTTGCTGTTCAACCGCTTCAATTGATAACAAACCATCCGCATCCAGCTGATACGTCACAGCAATACGCGCAACGCCCGCAGGCATCGCAGGAATTCCAGACAACGTAAATCGGGCAAGCGAACGACAGTCCTGGCTCAATTCCCGCTCACCTTGCACCACATGAAATTCAATTGCTGTTTGATTATTTTCATATGTTGTGAATTCTTGACGGATACGGGTCGGAATAGCTGTGTTACGCGGAATAATACGCTCCACAAGACCACCCATTGTCTCTACCCCAAGAGAAAGCGGCGTCACATCAAGTAAAAGGGTCCCCTGCCCCTCTGTTAACATAAAAGCTTGAAGTGCCGCGCCCCGTGCAACCACTTGATCAGGATCAAGATTAGTCAGCGGCGCCTTACCAAAATACGCCTCAACCAGCGATTGTGCCAATGGCATTCGGGTTGACCCACCCACCATAACCACACCATCAATCATAGATATGGTTAACTGCGCATCCGCCAAGACCCGTCTTGCAATCTCTAGTGTTCGTTCGATAAATGGTTTTGCTAAGGTAATAAGTTGTTCACGAGTAAGGCACACATCATCCATCTGCCACATATCTGTTTGTGACAACGCTTCTTTTGCTGCGCGTGCTTTTTGTCTGGATGCTTCATCCGTTTTTTGCCAAAATGCACAGACAGCTTCATCAATATCATCGCCACCAAGATGTGTGTCGCCGCCCGTAGCTAAAACCTGAAAAACACCTTTTGTCATTTTTAAAATCGATAGATCAAACGTACCACCACCCAAATCATAAATCGCAAACACACCTTCGTTTTGTTCATCAAGACCATAGGCAAGGGCTGCTGCTGTCGGTTCGCTCACTAAACGTAATACGTCAATACCAGCCAAAATTGCCGCATCTTTTGTTGCCTGCCGTGCTGTATCGTCAAAATAGGCAGGCACCGTGATCACCGCTTTTGAAATCGGCATTTCAAGAATTTGCTCAGCATCAAACCGCAATTTTTTCAACAAAGCTGCTGATAGTTCAACTGCCGTTTTATCCCCCCGTAAACATGTAGCTGGTGTATCCATAAAACGTTTAAAGGATGAAAACGCCCCCATTTTGCAAACAGCTTCAGCTCCCCCATACACACAATTACCATCGTAGGCAACACATGATGGCACTAATGCATGTCCATCAATTGGTAAAACATCAACATTATCATGAGCATAGGCGACAGCCACAACCGAATGCGTCGTGCCAAGATCAATACCAATCGCATATGAAAGAGGTTTTTCAATTACACCCTGCACTGCGCCAGATGACACACCAGATGAGGGTTCTTTAAGCTGAAGGAGCATAATCCCCTATTCCCATTTCAGTTAATGCACACGCTGCATCATTTTTTGTTTTAACAACGAAAGACAAGCGAATATAAGCATCAGACATCGCCGTTAAATCATTCGCTAGAAAGGCATCTTGAAAAAGCTCACCAACCTGTCTTTCTTTTTCGGAAAGTGCGGAAATTAATTGCGCACAACTTTCAGCGGTTTGTGCCGCCTCAAGCAATTCTTTTAAATCTAAAGCTTCATCCATAAAACGTGGATCACAAATTGTCTGTCCACTCGCCCCTGGGATTGCCCCCCCTTTAAGCAACAGCAACGCCTTTGCACGCTGCAAAGGATCTTGCAAAACAGCATAGGCTTGATTAATAGCACTCGCCATCAAACAGGCAATCTCGGCTTCTTTAGACTGCAATGGATAACGATCAGGATGTAATGTTTCTTGCAAAAGCCTGTAATTTTGCTTAAGTATCTCATGATCAATAAAAAATAGTGGTGTAATGGAGAGCAAAGCAAACGGTGACGCCTTATCGAATTCAGGCACACCTCCATGATTAACGCCATCTGATTGATTGTTAGACATTAAACGACTTTCCACAACCACATTTCCCTTTTTCATTTGGGTTGTTAAACGTAAAACCAGAATGCATTTTTTCTTCAACGTAATCTATTTCTGTGCCCAAAATATACATGATAGCCTTTGGGTCAATAAACACAGTCACATCGTCAACCGTAACCGATTCATCAAATGTATTAAGCGTATCAGCAAATTCAAACGTGTAAGATAAGCCTGAACATCCTTTTGTATTAATGCCAATACGTATCCCAAGTGATGGTTTGCCACGCTCTTGCATCAGCACACGCACACGATTAATTGCTCGATCTGTTAGCGTAATAGGTGCTTTCATAACTTACGCCACTTCAAGACCTATCACTGCAGAAGATTTTAAATTCTGCTGTTTCGAACGATAGTCATCAATAGCTGCTTTAATCGCGTCCTCAGCCAACACCGAACAATGTATTTTAACAGGTGGTAATGCCAAATGGGTTGCAATTTCAGAATTCTTTATTTCAAGAGCTTCATCAAGTTTTTTACCCTTAACCCATTCTGTTACAACCGAAGACGAAGCGATAGCCGAACCACAACCAAATGTTTTGAATTTTGCATCAACAATAACACCGTCTGGACTAACTTTAATTTGCAAACGCATGACATCACCACACGCAGGCGCCCCAACAAGCCCCGTGCCAACGTTTTTATCATCTTTACCTAATGTACCCACATTACGTGGATTCTCGTAATGTTCTATCACATGTTGACTGTATGCCATGGTATTCTACTCCTGTTATAACGCATGGATGTTTTTACTCACATACGTACTATTTATTTAATGTGCTGCCCATTTAATTGATTTAATATCAATACCTTCTTGCGCCATTTCCCACAAAGGACTCATATCACGCAAACGCTGCACAGCATTTACAATTTTATCAATTGCGGTGTCAACTTCTGCTACTGTTGTAAAACGACCAATACCAAAACGAATCGATGTATGGGCTAAATCTTCGGTTACACCAATAGCTCGCAAAACATAGGATGGTTCAAGTGACGCTGACGTGCAGGCTGAACCTGAGGATACGGACAGCTCTTTAATACCCATCATCAACCCTTCACCCTCAACATAAGCAAAGCTTAAATTCAAATTACCTGGTGCACGCCGCACTTCATCTCCATTTAAATAGACTTCTGGTAATTTTGCGCGAATACCTGACAAAATACGATCCGTTAATGCCTGAACTCGTTTTGATTCTTCCACCATCTCATTTTTGGCAATAAATGCAGCCTCACCAAAACCAACACAAAGGGGTGTTGGAAGTGTTCCTGAACGCATGCCACGCTCCTGGCCGCCACCTGAAATCAACGCATTCAAACGTACCCGTGGTTTACGACGTACATATAAGGCACCAACGCCTTTAGGACCATACATTTTGTGTGCCGATAGACTCATCATATCAATATTCATCGCTTGCACATCAATCGGAATTTTACCAGCCGCCTGCGCCGCATCCGTATGAAAGAAAATTCCTCGTTCACGGCACATACGCCCAATCTCAGCAATAGGCTGAATCACGCCAATTTCATTATTCACCATCATAATGGAAACAAGAAGTGTATCGTCACATAAACTTGCTTCTAGATGATTTAAATCAATAATGCCATTCTGTTGAACAGGCAAATACGTAATTTGAAACCCTTGTTGCTCAAGAACTCGGCAAGACTCAAGCACACATTTATGTTCCGTCACACACGTAACGATATGACGGCGTTGATCACCATAAAAACTAGCAACACCTTTAATCGCCAAATTATTTGATTCGGTTGCACCACTTGTAAATATAATTTCCCGTTCATCCGCATGAATAAGTTCAGCAATTTGATGGCGTGCAAGCTCAATTGCTTCTTCAGCTAACCATCCATACGTATGATTGCGGGAATGCGGATTACCATATACAGAGCAAAAAAACGGCAACATACGCTCCAACGCCCGTGGATCACACGGTGTAGAAGCCTGATAGTCCATATAAATATGCCCCTCTGGTACATGATGACTTTTTGGTAATCGAATTGATGGTGTTAATTTCATATTCTTTCCTATACTGCATCGACTCTGTCAGTAGCACTTGTTATCTTATCCTTGCGATCAATGGATTCATAAATTGTTTTCCATACAGATACAAACAATTCAACCTCTTTTCGTGATGTATGCGGCGACAAACTAATGCGAAGCGCCGTTTCAGCAACACGATCAGGAATTCCCATAGCCAACAAAACACGCGATTTCTTTATTTTACCAGATGAGCATGCTGAACCTGCACTCACCGCGATACCTTCTAAATCAAAACGCATAACTTGTGTTTCAGCCTTTAGTCCTGGCATTGTAATACACGTTGTGTTCATAAGTCGAGGGGCATCACCCCCCATAATTAACGCGTCTTTACAAAATGTTGTTATTTCATTTTCCATCCAACGTTGATGAGCACAAACATTACGCCAGTCCTTTTGACGCCTTTCACTCATCGCTTCCGTTAAAGCAGTCGCTAATGATATAATACCAGTGATGTTTTCAGTTCCTGCACGAAAGGATCTCTCTTGCCCGCCGCCTCGAATCATCGCCCGCAATGGAAATGTCTCCTTCATAACAAGACACCCAATTCCAGGTAAGGCACCCAATTTATGCCCTGAAATTGTCGCACAGTCAAAAACTGTACAATCAACGGGTACACGCCCAACAGCCTGCACAATATCACTATGAAAATAAGCCCCTTTTTGCTGACAAAGTGCGGCAATTTCCTTAATAGGCTGAATAACACCTGTTTCATTATTAACCGCCATAATCGAAACAAGCGCTTTCGATTTTTGCGCAAGGAGCCACCGTTCAATAAAATCAAGCAATACAACGCCGTGTGCGTCAACTGGGGCAAACGTTATATCCGAACGTGCATCCAAAATTGAACTATGTTCAATAGAAGACGTCAGGACAGCCCCATCAAAACCTGCTAAAATCATTGCATTCGCTTCTGTAGCACCACTCGTAAAAATAATAGTTTTGGATTCAACACCAAGCGCGTTTGCAATTTCATTCCGCGCTGATTCAATCATACGACGTGCATTTCGTCCAAAAGAATGCGTTGATGATGGATTACACGCTTGATTACCCAACAAACTGTAGAGGGAAACCATTTGTTCACGCACCCGCTCTGTTAACGGTGCCATTGCATTATAATCAAGATAAAGCGGAAGAAGACTCATGAAAGAGAAACCTCTTGCATAAAGGGCATATATGTGGAGCCACATACCACCATATTTGTTTCACTTATTTGGTTTTTTTTCATCATAAAAACAACATCACCAACATCACGATCATGCACATTTTTCAAGGTTAATCCTTTTAAAAAACCTTCCACAACATCATCCATTTTTGCCCATAAATCATGCGTAATACAGCGTGCTCCATTAAGCTGACACCCCATCAATGCATTATTACACCGTTTGGTTTTAAGTGGCTTATCAACTGAAACCAATACGTCATGTAATGTTATATCCGCTGGACTTCGCGCAAACAAATACCCACCCTGCGCGCCACGTGCGCTTTGAACAATATCACTTTTTCGTAATTTCAAAAAAATTTGTTCAAGATACGGCAATGGCAAACCCTGCCTTTCAGCAATAGAAACAAGCGATACAGGCATTGCAGAGTCATTTTCTATCATATCCAACAATGCCATCATTGCATATCGTGCTTTTGTGCTTAATTTCATGATGCAAATCCTAAGATCGTTATGGCATTCTAATTATATATATGCTAGGGTCTAACAGTTGTACTTTTAATATGCGCAACCATAGCCTGTTAAGAGGTGTACGTTATATAGCTAGAATGTAGGTATCCCGACTAAAAAAGTCAAGATACTTTTAATTATTTTTAGTTCGACAGTTTATTAATTTGGTGCACCTTATTTTGGATTTTGCACCGTGGTATGAACGTTAAGGAGCTCATATGCCAGATGTTATATTTAACGGTCCTGCAGGTCGTATTGAAGGTCGGTATCATCCTGGGCAAACAAAAACGTCTCCAATTGCACTTCTTCTTCATCCTGATCCAAAAGCAAATGGCACGATGAATAACAAAATTGTATATGCACTTTATCGTTCCTTTATTGATTTAGGTTTTGGTGCTTTGCGTTTCAATTTCCGTGGGGTTGGACGATCAGAAGGGTCACATGATAATGGTGAAGGCGAGTTAAGTGATGCCGCAGCAGCTCTTGATTGGCTACAATCGACCTATCCACAAGCCTCCCATTTTTGGATTGGTGGATTTTCTTTTGGTGCTTGGATTGCCATGCAACTATTAATGCGCCGACCTGAACTTGAAGGATTTATCGCGGTTAGTCCACCTGCTAATCGTTGCGATTTCAACTTTTTAGCACCCTGTCCTGTTTCAGGACAAATTATACAAGGCACCCAAGATACAATCGTACCACAGCCTGCTGTTGATACCCTTGTTGCCAAACTTAGAAGTCAGCGTGGCGTTAAAATCGATTATCAATTAATCGAAGGCGCCGATCATTTCTTCACTGACTCAATTCCTGATATTGCAAAATGCGCATCAACGTATTTGAAACAACGTTTTCCAAAACAAACACAGGCAATTGCTGTTTAAAAACCAAGAGACGCACACAAGCGTCTTTTTTATTGAGCAAACAAAAGATGAGCATCTACATCTCTTTTGTGTAAACCTCACGACGGTGCGCAACTTTCACAAGGATAATAGTGAGGACTGCATCTTCGAAACGACAAACGACACGGTAATCACCCACACGATACCGCCAGTAACTTCTTAAATTTCCTTTTAGTGCCGATCCTTTTACACGGGGATTAGGCGTGTTAATAGCGCCCTCAAAATACTGAAGAATCTGTTTCTGAGTTGATTTATCTATTTTACTCAACTCCCGTTTTGCTTTTTCTGTAAAAGCGTAAGACCATTTTTTAATCAAGACCATGCAATTCCACTATCTCTTCAGCTGTATATGTTCTTCCACCAGAACGTAAGTGCTCCTCATACGCGGCAACAGCATCAATATAATCTTCTTCATCTTCTAAATAACGCTCAAGGGCTTTTTTAACAAAATAACTACGCGAACGATGCGTACGTGCAGCGATGTAATCAAGACGTTCTTCAAGACTTTTTGGAACACGAACAGATAGCATGGTTTTTTCTCCTCAATTATCATAACATGTAATCATTGTATGACAAAAATTACAGAAAGTACAGAAATGAACACAAAATAAAATCTTTACATAATTTGAATTTTTATCGACAATACTTATGATTTTATGCCCGAATAAAATTAGAATTGATGATCAAATTAGTTGGAATACGCACCAATACTTTTCTCAACGATGAGAACTTCTTTTTTTTACATAGCTAAATGGCTGCTCATTTTCAATGTATATTTTAATCATATCTTCGTAATACTCACCAAACACATCAACGATGTCTTTGATATCTTTTTGATAATTCCTTTTTTCATCTGTGTAGAATTCAGACAACCCTTCGGATCGAATATAATCAACTACATATTTCCTAAAAATATCAATAGCCATAGCAGTAGAAGAATCTTTTGTGACGCCTCGTTCTTTCAGCTTTTCAGCCAGCCATTGTGCGTTCTGAGGCTCAGAAAAATTCAAACTCGTCCAAAATACTGTGACTTTTTTGAATTTCTCAGACGGCTCAAATAACGCATTCAAATCAGGATCATCCAAATAACGAAGCCCTGTTATCATACGGTCACGAATTCCATTTTCACAGCTTCCGCCTCTTTTTGCTTCAAGCGATTCAACAATAAAAGCATTCATCCAAAGATCGATTTCTCTTGGATAAAATTGATCTAAATAAGCAAAAATAGCATTTAAATCAATTATTGTATCGTTTTTTATCACATCTAATTTTGCAAATTCACTCGTTGATCGATAATTATGAGTTGGGAACAATGCCTCAGCAATCTTTTCTTTGAAGCTAGATCTCGTCGTATCCTTACGTTCAAATATATCTGAATGCATGTTTCTATCAATCCATGCATTAATTCGTGCCAACAGCACTTCCTGAGAAAGAGTACCTTTTTTTAATTTTCCTTTGACAGCTTTTTTGACGGCTTCAAGAACCTGATCAATAAGAATGACCTGTGGACGGGGTGAGGTAGAAAACGTACCAGCATATATATGAATATCCAAATCTCCAGTTGACGGATCTGGATTACAAGATTTTGGCATCTTTTCTTTTAGATCCGATTCCATCCACGCAACGGAACCACCTCTTGCACCAAATGCACCTGAATGCGACGAAGCGCTGCCATAAGAGTATTTATTGAAGCGTGCACCAGAACTAGAACCACCTCCTGCACCAAATGCACCTGAATGCGACGGAACACTCTCATAAGAATATCCATTAAGACGTGGACCAGAGCCAGAACCACCGCCTGCACCAAATGCGCCTGAATGAGACGAAGCGCTCCTTACTAAAGCAGGATTTCTAGATAATGACTCCCAGCTATATGGAGCATCTTTATGAAAAATACTCCCTTTACAAACGGATAACGACTGTGAAAAATTAGCCCAAAAATCAGCGCGATAATATCTATTACTCTTCATATCAGCATCAACTATTGCCGCCATTATTTCTGAAAAAGCACCAGCCGTATGATTCAAAATTGTTTCTTGAATCCACAAGCTGTAATCAGATTTACGTATATTACTTAATCTGAATAAATTACTATAATCCCTCTTGGATATGATATCTTCTATTTCACACCCCATAAAAAGACCTATTGTTCTCGTTTGCAAATTCTTATACATATAGATAGAAAGTTCATTCGCTAATGTGTACATTAATTGTAAAATATGAAAATGATTCTGAAGACTATCTTGAATATTATAATCTCTGTAGGGTTTTAAGACCGTAGATTCATGCAAAATCCCTTCGCCAGAATCGATTTGAAATAACCGAGTTTCCGTTAGTCGTTCAGCAAAAATAGCCATTGCTATCGTCTTTTTATCGTCCATAGATGCACTTTTTCCACGATTAACTCTAGCTGCATCAGAAAGAATGCTATTAATAGAATTTGAATGCGCTCTAACATCTGCAGAAAGACAACTATACCCTTGATTGTTACCATTACATTTATTAAAAGAAACACATCGCTCTTGATGATGCTCCATAATATCAGTCATTGCGAAGCAACGACTCATTAATACAAGGGCAAATACAAGTTTTACATATTTCATCAGTCAATTATCCTGTTCATGAGGGGGCATATTCTGGGAGACATAACGAGCCCTACACCAAACACGCAATAAAAATCTAAACATTCACGTACCCTATCATATTTCATTTTTATTTACAAGAAAAGTAAACAAACCTGTTAGAGCAATTTAACGCCCTCTTAATTTTGATGTATTATTAGGTATGGATTTTCTCAAAGAACACGATGTCTTTATTGATTTTAGGCGCCAACGTATTTGGTTCAGCTAAAATATTAACCCCAGTTCACGATTAAACATGAATAAAACTCTCTATATGTTATGCAATCGTCATCACGAAAAAGCCGAAGGCTTTTGTGATGATCCAGGGCTGTTATTGTGAAAATGCCTGTTACGTCGAAAATATTTGTTTTTCTGGATAACCACACCTGCTACGCAGGTTCGCTATGACGGCAGAATTGCTAAAAATCATCGGTGCTGAGTCTATAGGTTTTTGTTCGCAAAAATCCCGAATTGGGGTTATTATTTAAATTTTGCCTCTATTTATGTTGCCAATTGAATTTCCTGCAATCGTTTTAATTCATCCCTATAATCAGCAGCTTTTTCAAAATCAAGATTTTCTGCAGCTTTCCGCATTTTCTTTTCTAAATCAGCAATTTGCCGCGCCAACTGCGCTGCACTTAAATCTGTTTGAATCTTCGCTTGTGCGGTCGCTGACTTATTATCCTTTTCCATGGATTGATCAAGGCTTTTTTGAACCGATGTTGGCGTTATTCCATGGGCTTCATTATAGGCTATTTGTTTTTCACGACGACGATCTGTCTCAGCAAAAGCCGCTGCCATTGATTGGGTGATCCGATCAGCATATAAAATCACACGCCCATCTACGTTACGGGCAGCACGTCCAATCGTCTGGATAAGCGATGTTTTTGACCTTAAATACCCTTCCTTATCGGCATCCAAAATAGCGACAAGACCGCATTCTGGAATATCCAACCCTTCACGCAATAAGTTAATTCCAACAAGCACATCAAACGTTCCTTGGCGTAATTGCTGAATAATCTGAATGCGCTCTAACGTGTCAATATCCGAATGCAGATAACTGGTTTTTAAACCAGCCTCCGTTAAGTAATCCGTCAATGATTCTGCCATTTTTTTAGTAAGGGTTGTCACCAGTATACGGTAACCTTTTGCAACAGTTACCTTGCATTCATGAATAAGATCATCAACTTGATGTTCACATGGATGCACTTCATATAAAGGATCCGTCAGCCCCGTTGGGCGAATCACTTGTTCAACAAAGACGCCCTCAGTTTGTTGCAACTCGAACGGTCCTGGTGTTGCTGATACAAAAATAGTTTGAGGGCGCATGGCCTCCCATTCCTCAAATTTAAGGGGTCGATTATCTTTGCATGATGGCAAACGAAAACCAAAATCGCTTAACGTTGTTTTGCGGGCTCTGTCCCCTTTGTACATTGCACCTAATTGGGGGACAGCAACGTGACTTTCATCAATAATAAGCAAAGCATTATGTGGTAAGTATTCAAATAATGTTGGCGGCGCTGATCCTGGCGCACGCCCTGTCAAATAACGCGAATAGTTTTCAATGCCAGCACACGACCCTGTTGCTGCCATCATTTCCAAATCAAACGTTGTGCGTTGTTCAATACGCTGCGCCTCAAGTAATTTATTTTCCGCCCGAAATTCAGCTAAGCGAATTTTTAAATCACTTTGAATTTCTTTAATAGCCTGCTGAATGGTGCGCCCAGGTGTGACGTAGTGGCTATTTGGATAAACAATAACACGCGGCAGTCGCTCAAAACGCTCACCCGTTAACGCATCAATTTCTATGATTTCTTCAATTTCATCACCAAAGAAATTAATCTTCCATGCACGTTCATCAAAATGCGATGGAAAAATATCCAACACATCACCACGCACACGAAACGTTCCACGAACAAAACTAAGATCATTTCGTTTATATTGAAGTTCAGTCAATCGACGCAACAACGACGTGCGATCCATTGATGTGCCCGCAACAAGTTCAAGCACCATTTCACTGTACGTTTCAACACCACCAATACCATAAATACATGAAACACTGGCGACAACGATCACATCAGGCCTCTCAAGCAGTGCACGGGTTGCTGAGTGACGCATACGATCTATTTGTTCATTGATAGCAGCTGTCTTTTCAATAAAAGTATCAGACCGTGGGACATACGCCTCAGGTTGATAATAATCATAATAAGATACGAAATACTCAACCGCGTTATGGGGGAAAAAACTTTTCATTTCGGCATAAAGCTGAGCGGCAAGTGTTTTATTTGGCGCCAATATAACGGCAGGTCGTTGAACTTCTTTAATAACATTTGCCATAGTAAATGTCTTACCAGAACCTGTCACCCCCAGCAAAACTTGATTCTTATCCCCTTGCACCAAACCGTCAACAAGCGCCTTGATCGCTTCAGGCTGGTCACCAGATGGCACAAATGGCGACACCACCGTAAACGTCTGATCTGTAAAAGCGGGTGTTATGGGCATCGTTATTAATATTAACCGTTAGAGACATGTTCTGAGATTACCCTTTGTTTTCACGTTAACGTAAAACAAAATTACTCCTTAATATACAAGGTCATACTACCACAGAAAGACATCCCAAACGAGCATTATTTACCTAAAAAAACCTCGAACGATTAATCAATGCTTTCTACTGAAGCGATTCCACTTTTTCATACGACTGATGCACACAACTACGCTTAAATTGCTCAGCAAGATAAAGAATATTACCACTTGTTTTTTCAAGCATCTTCACTGAATCCTCCAAAAAACGAATCGAATCAATATAGGGAAGCAACGAATATTGCGCACGCCACGCATTACACTTTTGCTGAACAATCCCAATGAAATCATTTTGATCATCTTGTGATGTAATTATATCTTCTAAAGTATGTTCCTGCGGACAGTGCGCATTCACTTTACAATTCTCCAGACTTTTCAACTGTTCTAATGCAAGAAACAATTTACTTTGAATCAAACGTTGATAGACGGGAAATGACTCCCAATCAGGACGATACGCCATCTGTGTCATGAAAAGACTCCTCATTTATTTTTTTGTTATTATAGGATGATCATGAAATATTTAGTCACAATGAATTTATTATATACTCCCTGAACATCAATTCGTATAATGCCTTTTATAAGAAAATGAATCAAGTAGAATTCAAATTTCATTTGCTAATCTATAATTAAAAAATGAATAAAAATTGCGAATTTATTAAAAAGTATTATTGCATTTCCAACCATTCATGCATCATACCAATTAAATGGTTAACATCTAATGGTAATAAAGGATCAGCCTTTCCTATCCCCCAAACAGGAGCTGGCCAGGTGGCGTCATCCATCTCTCGTCCAATTACATGAATATGCAGTTGAGGCACTATATTACCCAATGCCCCTACGTTAATTTTATAAACGCCTAAAACGTCTTTTAAAAAGCGCGATATTAGGGATATCTCCGCCATAATTTGATTTTGCTGCTCAGTTGATAAGGCATAAAGCTCCACCACATCAAGCAAACGTGGCACGAGCAAAAACCAAGGATAACGCGCATCATCATGACGCAATAATCGACATAAAGGTAAATCACAAATAAAATGAGTCGACGCTAACAAACGTTCATTCAGTACAAAATGGCTATCATCAACTCTTTTACCCCCCATATCAAACATCCTCATCTCTTTCACTTTCTTCAGCATAACTACGTGAATGAATGATTTCTTATAACTTCTTTCGTTTTTTGCGTAAACTCAAAATACAATCACCTTCTCTTCGAATATAATATTTTGCAGAACTAAAAGAAATATTAAATCTCCTTGCAATCTGCCATATATGAAGACCTTCATCTTTATACAATCACAGTCTAAATGACCTCGCGATTTTTGTATGATTTGTGCCGAATCCGTATTTGTCTTTTTCATTGATCAAACAACAAAAAAACCTGCACCTGTTCATCCCATGTTAAACCACAACGTTCTGGTTTTTCACCCTTCGTTCTTTTTGTACGAGATGGTGATTCAAAAAATGATCGATAAGAAGCTTACCTACGATCGAATTTGATTGTAAACATCTTTTAGTACTTTTACACGATCATGATTTGCCTGATGGCGTTCAGGACGATCAGGCAGCTCCTTCAGATCTTTACCACCAACCTTATGTTGACGATCCAAAATCTCATCAAATGATCGGTTGTTATGCTGTAACATATCTAAAATTGCCATGAATGACGTCGCACGCCCATTACCGCCACGACAATGTAAATGAATCCATGTGCCTTTTGGCAGATTCTGTACAAAATTAATAAACGAATTAATATAGTCAAGATCTGGCGGATAGTGATCCGTTAACGGAAGACGCCAATACTGTACACCATAATGCTTGGCAAGTTCTGCCTCTGTCCGAATGATTGGATTTTCCATCAAAACAGGCGCCTTAAGTTTTCGTTTATGTTTATCATGCTTCGCGGGCAAACCCTTTTTTAAACGTTCAGCGTGTTTTGCTTTACGTGCCTCAAGTTTAATTTCATCTAATTTACGTGGCATAATCATGAAAGATTTACTATTTTCAAGCACCTGTTTAATTTTTGCCTCATTATCAGATTGATATTTTTTTGATGGATTTTCATGACGATCCGTTACCGTAAATGGCACACCATTTGCGTAAAAATGCGCTTCCTCACGAAGGTCAACCACCACAATATTTGATGGATGAACATTGTGACGCTGCACAATTTCACCCAAAATTAAGGCAAATTGATCCTCTGAGAATTGACCACTTGCTGATGCGTTTAAATCTTTCACAAAACGCAATTTAGGGATTTTGTTCACGGGTCTGTCATCATTCTCATGATGCACAGCGAAACACTGACATACGGTTAAAAGCGACGCTAAAACTATCTTTTTATACACGTTATATTCCTCCTAATACTAATATATTAATAGTCAATTATTATTAATAATCTTAAACAATGAATCAAACCGACCAAGATCAATCATTTTTCTGACCTGACCACTGGCATTACGTAATGAAATAGAACACTGACGTTCTTGACTTTTATCGCGTGCAAGCAACAACATCCCAAGACCAGCTGAATCAATGAAATCAAGTTTTGTGAGATCGAGAATACACGATTCACATTCAGTCTGACCAATTGCATCCGTAACCTGACGAAATGAACCATAATCTGAATACGTCAAACGATCCTCAATCTTCACAACAACACTATTATTTTCATCTAAAATATTATAAATCATCATATTTTTCTTTCAAAATAATACAATATCATCTTCTTTTGCACCACCTACACGCTTCTGACACTTTAAACTGTAAGAATCAGACATATCAGATATAAATTCTTCACAATCACTGTCCACAAGTGACACATCATTCGCCACAAACGTTTCACGCGTCTGTGACTGAATTTGCCCAACAGATATTTGAATTTTTTGCAAATCTTTTAAAATGCAATTAAAATCTTGCTTAACCTGATCTTGGAATTGCACATTAATAATTAAATTATTCGCTGATGCTGAAAAATCGTGCATCGAGTTCACAA
The DNA here is from genome assembly GCA_947488275.1 of Alphaproteobacteria bacterium. GTDB lineage: Bacteria > Pseudomonadota > Alphaproteobacteria > Paracaedibacterales > CAIOTO01 > CAIOTO01. The sequence goes on from CANKZX010000001.1 coordinate 25,048, forward strand.
TATGTTGAGACACCTCTGACAGACGAATTGTATTATCAACAAGTCCCTGCATCATTATTTCCAACTTTTCTTTCGCCGCAATATTTCCACTAATATCAATACGCGCCACGTCTTGCAGAATCTTTTGTGCACTCATCAATGTTTCATTCATTTCATTCACTTGGCTTCTAATATTAGTCGCCAAATTTTGCGTATCATTTGACAATTCACGAACTTCACTTGCAACAACTTGAAAACTTTCCCCTGACTCGCCAGCACGGACAGCCTCAATTGTTGCATTCAATGATAAATATTTTGTTTTACGATTAATGGATTCAATCTCACGAATACTCTTTTCAATCTGATTCAATGTATTTAATGCACCATCAAGACTATAAATCATCCCCATCGCTTGTTTTGAAATTTCTAAAATACAACTAATTGAATTAATAAATATTTCTTGGAATAAGGTTGATACATGCTTGATCTCAATCGACTCTCCACCAACATTAACGGTATGGGCAAGCTCAATAATATCTTTCATGCGCTGATTTTGTTCATTATTTGATTGCGCCATACTTTGAAATTGCTGCGATAACTCAACCGTCTTTTGTTCCGTTAAATTGGCAATTGATTGAATATTCTTTTCAATCGATGCCGATCTCTGCTTAATATGATCACCAAGTTTCATCCATCGCCTTAGATGACTTTGATAAATAGGTTCTATTCCATGTTGATCATTATTCATTTTTCTTCACGATTTCTATATGGTTTTATAGTATAATCTATTAGACACTAACTACATAATTGCACAAGATTTGTTGATATTTCGTTAAGATGAACCTCTTTTTGCACGCCCCCCAATTCTTTTGCTGCACGTGGCATTCCATAAACAACACAAGATGCTTCATTTTGCCCTAATGTGATCGCACCTAAATCAAATAATTTCTTAAGCCCTTCAGCTCCATCTCGCCCCATTCCTGTCATAATGACCGCGATAATTTGTTTGGCTGGCAACACATTCGCTGCAGAATTAAATAAGAAATCAACGGATGGTTTATGACCACTCACAAGACTGCCATCATTAATAGCCGTCACGTAACCATTTCCAGATTTACGAACACCTAAATGGTAGCCACCTGGCGCTAAATATACATTATTTGGCTGTATGATTTGACCATCACTTGCCTCATGTACAGTCAATCGCGATGATTTATCAAGGCGTGCTGCAAAGCTTGCTGTAAATTTTTCTGGCATGTGTTGCGTTACTAAAATCGGCGGACATGTATCGGGCAGTTTACATATAACCTCAGTTAATGCCTCAACACCACCTGTTGATGAGCCAATTAGAATGAAACGATTACTTGTTACAATACGTGACGTTGGCTGAATAAGATTACTCGACAAAGAACCGTTCTGTTGCTGCGTTCGTGCGCGCACACGCGCCGCCGCTGCTGTTTTTACTTTTTCACAAATTTCTTGTGAAATACTAATCATTGCCTCTTCAAGATTACGATTCGGTTTTGCAACATAATCAACAGCACCTAATTCAAGTGCCCTAATTGTCTCTTGCGCCCCATGTTCCGTTAAACTGGAAATCATCACAACAGGCATTGGTCTTAAGGACATTAACCGTTCAAGAAAATCAAGACCATTCATATTGGGCATTTCAATATCAAGCGTCAAGACATCAGGATTCAAATTCTTTATCTTTTGACGTGCAATCAAGGCATCACTTGCCGTATCAATAACCTCAATCATAGGATCACTGTTGAGAATCTCTTTCAAGAGGTGGCGTATAAATGCGGAATCATCAACAATTAACACCCTAACTTTATCATTACTCATTTCCTATATCTCCTAAAAGACCGCACTACTATTCGATAAATCATCATCACTAACAAAACCAACGATCAATTGCATAATTTTATCTCATCACTCTCTTCATAAACGCTCTTTATTTAACCTTCTGATAAATAGTTCGACCAATCAAACGAAAGCGATCATCACATATTTGATGTAATGTTTCTGAATGACCGATATATAACCATCCACCATCAACCATTGCATCAGCCATTCGATCAAACAAAATCATTTGCGTTTTCTTGTCAAAATAAATCACGACATTTCGGCAAAAAATAGCGTGAAACTTTCCCTGAATTGGCCAATCAGAAATCAAATTGAGCGGTTTAAAATGAACCAAATTCTTTAATGATTCATTCATTTCAATGCTTTGATCATCATACACATGGCAATATTTCTTTACCAAATCATGGGTAATCTCATTTTTTTCTTTGTACCGACCAAGCTTCCCATGCGCAATTACATTCGTATCGACATCTGTCGCCAAAATACGTGCATCATACTGTGCTATATTGGGTATAGCCTCACACAGTGTCATGGCAATTGAATAAGGCTCCTCACCCGTAGAACAACCAGCTGACCAAATGCGAAGATGCTTATGTCCACTCATTGATGCATTCATCTGGCGTACAAAAGGAACTAAAACATCATTTTGTAAATGGTCAAAATGGTGCTGCTCCCTAAAAAAGCGTGTCAAATTTGTTGTAATAGCATTAATCAAATATGGCAGTTCATGATCTTTCGTGTCACTTGCCAATAAATCACAGTATTCTTTAAACGTCTTAAGGTTCAGTGCACGCAACCTTCGCACAAGACGCGTATGAACCATCGTTCGTTTTTCAGCATTCAAAACAATACCCACGCGATCATGGACAAACTGACTTATGAAATGAAAATCAGAATCCATCAAAATGTAATTCTGGCTTTCAAAAGCCTTTCCCGCTGTCTTTTTCTGGGTCATTATTATTGAATCACTCTTCATAAATATATCTTATTCCCTATGAGATGATCACTTTATTATGTGACATCTAATGCTTTATCATTTTGTTTTGCATCATCTTCTGCGTTACTTTTTAAAACCCCTTCAGGAATATGACCATCCAAAATATCAATCGTATGATCAAACACACGATCCAGAGACAAAATTGCAACCATACGATTTTCTGTATTTACAATCCCTTGCAGTACAGTATTATTCCCATCCGTCAAATCAATAGATGGTATGGGTCGTATTTCATCGGAACTCACGTTTATGATATCGGACACCGCATCCGCTAAAATCCCCATCACACGATCAGCGACACGAACAATCATCACAACATTATTCTTTGATGCTTGCGTTAACCCCAAACCAAAACGACAGCGCAAATCTAAAATTGGAACAACTGCCCCACGTAAATTAATCACACCACGCATATAGGCAGGCGTATTCGGCAAAGACGTTGTATTTGACCATCCTTTAATCTCACGTATTGTTGTAATCTCAATCGCATATTCTTGGTCATGCACTGTAAATGTAATAAATTGCATCACCACATTATCCTGCGATGCAACCTTCTCAATCGAATCAAAATCATGCCGATCCATACACAAATTACCTTTCTTCTTTTAATTCGTGCATCCCTTTGGATGAACGTATATCATTGATAGATTGTCCTAATGTTGTAAGTGACGTTACATCTAAAATCATGGATACGTTTCCATTCCCCAAAATAGTTGCACCTGATATACCAGGAATAGGATCGTAATTTTCTTCTATGCTTTTAATGACGACTTGCTGTTGTTTATGCAATTCATCAACGACAAGTCCTATCAGTTCACCACCTTCGGACTCAACAATCATAACAATGCCATCACATGGGTCATGCAATGCGTTTGGAATGTTAAATATCTCGTACAAATAAACAAGTGGTATGGTCTTATTACGAAGATTCAAAATATCATGACATCCAACAAGCTTTGAAATCTGAGAACGATTCGGTCGAATACTTTCAATAATATTAACCAACGGTACAATGTAAAGTTCAGCCCCTGCAGAAACAATCATCCCATCCAATACGGCAAGTGTAAGTGGCAATGTCAGCGTAAAACGACATCCTTTCCCTTCAGATGAAGCAATGGATATACGCCCGCCAAGGGATTGTATGGATTTTTTCACAACATCCATACCAACACCACGCCCTGATATGTTTGTAACGGTTTCAGCGGTTGAAAAACCAGGCAAAAAAATAAGATTATCTATTTCTTCACCACTTAATGTATTGTCAGCACTGACCAACCCTTGAGCGATCGCTTTTTGCAACACGCGTGCCCGATTAATCCCATGACCATCGTCCGCTATTTCGATTAAAATACGCCCACTTTTATGTTCTGCACTTAACCGAATCGTGCCATATGCTGTTTTTCCATGCGCAATACGATCCTCTGTTTTTTCAATACCATGATCGATCGCATTTCGAATCATATGCGTCAACGGCTCGCCCAATCGTTCAATCACCGTTTTGTCAATTTCAGTATTCTCACCAAAGGTTTCAATCCGAATTTCTTTATTCAGTTCAAGTGATAATTCACGGACCAAGCGTGGCATACGTGTAAAAACAGTTTTCACAGGTTGCGCGCGAATTGCCATCACATATTCCTGAAGATCGCGCATATGCTGTGTTAAATCTTGCAAATCCTTATTAATTGTATTGGATGCGTCATTGGTAAGTGCCTGCGCTTTATCCAACAACATTGCCTGCTTAATCACCATTTCACCAACAGTATTCACCATTCGATCAATACGATCTAATTCAACACGAATGGAGTGTGCAACTTCTTCCTGAGGTTTTGTTTTTTGATCTTTAATACTTTCTTTTGGCACGATCACCGTTTCTATTTTCTGCACGGGCGATGGAGCAACCGTAGCTGGTATTTCTTCAACTTCTTCCAACACATCAATTGCTATATCGCATTCATCATCAACAAATTCAAAAGAATCCGTCACACGCTGCACTGCACTTTCTGTTTTCAGGTCAATAATCCACCACATATAACAAACAGCAACATCTAATGCATGCAATTCAGGCAAATCATCAAGATTAGCCTGAATCACAAAAGCTGATTCGTCATTAATAACAGCCAAACTTTTTAATTCATCAATAATAAATTTAGGTTCATTCCCCGATTTCATTAACCCTGGCTTTGGTTTAAATGTAATCCTAAATGCTGTATACGCTTTTCTATCTGTCGATTTTTCCTCTTTTACCGCCACAGTCTTTTTTTCAAGTACGACAGCATCTCCACCATTTGAGGCAACATTCATTGCCTTTAATTTCTCCCGTATACCAGGCAATTGCAAAGGAACGTCGTCCGATTCAGCACTTGCTGACTGAACCAAATCACTCAACACATCGTTAGAGCGCAATAAAATCTCACAAAATTCTTCCGTCATAATAAGACGGTGATTACGAAAAGCATCAAGAACCGTTTCAAAAAGATGGGCAAATTCAATTAATGCGGTAAAACTAAAGCTCCCCGCTCCACCTTTTATGGAATGAATGGCTCTGAAGACCGCATGAATACGATCTTCACTTTGATCACCATTTTTTATTTCAGACAAATTCTCCTCAATTACAGCGAGAAGCTCGTTACATTCTTCAAAGTAAATTGTTTTAAATTGATTGAAATTACTCATTTTATCATTCCACAAACCTTTTGAACAACAGTAATAAAACGCTCGGGATCAAAGGGTTTCACAACCCATCCTGTAGCCCCAACGGCACGCCCTCTATTCTTCATTTCTTCAGAACATTCCGTTGTTAGCATCAATATGGGAAGTTCCTTCATGCCAAGTTCTCCCCGCACATATTTTACAAGTTCAAAACCATCAATGTTTGGCATATTACAATCGGTAACAATTAAATCTGGATTATATTTTGATAAGGCAAATATAGCCTCAACACCATCTTCAGCTTCTAAAACATCAAAATTAATAGTCTTTAAAATATACCCCACCATTTCACGAATGGTGCATGAATCATCGACAATTAAGACACTTTTCCTCTTCATATAAGTTTAAAATCCTTTACTATTTCCATACAACCCAGCTGTTTAAATGTATGAATCAACTCTGCGGATGGTAATTCAATCGTGTACGAAAGCTCTTTTTGCTGAAAGGTTTTTGCCGCTGATACCAAAACTTGCACACCTGCAGCGCCAATCCGTTCAACATCCTCAGCCACAATGCAAATCCCCTCACCTTTTTCAAGGTGATCTATCAGTTTTTGGTGCACGCGATTGCATTCCGCCTGATTAACAATCGATGCAAGGTGAATTTTCTGAATTCCCATACATATACTTCTTTTCGTATGCACAACGATGCGCCTACATATTCCTTATTTGATACTATAAAAAATTAATTAACATACCGTTAAAAGAAAATAGGGGGTATACTTCCCTTGTCGAATAGGGCAGACTAATTAACACATTAAAATAAGCGTAAAATTGAAAGAAAACATGATAACTGTATTTATTGGACTTGGTAGTAATATTGGCGATAAAATGAACTATTTATATTTAGCCAAAGAAGGTCTTTCAACGATTATGAACATAAACCATACATCATCTATTATTGAAACCGCACCGCTCTATGTAACAGAGCAACCTGCTTTCTTAAATCAAGTCATATCAGGTGAAACAACTCTGTCCATTATAGATTTATTGAGCTATATCACACAGCTTCAACAAACAATCGGACGTACCATAACATACCGAAACGGCCCACGGGAAATCGATATTGATATTCTTTATTATGGCAATCTAATCTTAGAATCACCTGATATAACCGTGCCACACCCGCGTATTAATGAACGCCTATTCGTCTTAGAGCCAATGTGTGAAATCGCGCCAAATTGGCGATGTCCTATCACAAAAATGACCATGAAAGAATTATTGCTTAACTATCCTGCATAAAATTATATTATTTTATTTAAATATTATCAATTTGTTAATATTATCACTTTACAATTTATATATAAAATAAAATGACTGTGGTGGTTACGATGATAATTCATTTTTTATACACGCTCTTAATTTCATCGTTTACGTGCAATCAAATGCATGCTTTTATGTTGGATGTTCCATCACCACAAAATAATAGAAATCAGTACTCCATTATTAATCTCAATCTTGATACAATCATAAAAATCACACGTTCTTACCAGTATGATGAACGCACGGTTGCTAAAATTACCCCCTCTGAAACACCTGAGAAATTTGTGGCATCCGCAACAATTGCCGATGACAAAGCAAAGGCCGAATTAGACGTGGCAGACAGGCATCGTAATCACGGCACCAATTTTGCGTATGTGTCATCAATTAACGAATCTTTTCGCCTTTATGAAAAAGTAATGAATGACACGGATGTCAGCCCTGATCTTAGAGTCCGCGCTAAAATTAATTACGCCGAAATGTATCCATATGTCAATATTGACGATTACAGCAGCCTTGCCATTCAACAACGCAAAACAGAAACAATACAGCTTTTTGATGATGCACTACAAAATAGCCAAATCTCTCCAGACATGAAAGGCTGGTGCAAACGGCATTTTGCGCGCCTACTTCTCAGTTATAATTTTGATATTGAACCCGCACAGGCAAAACAAAGGGCGCTGACCTTACTTAATGAAGTAATTGACGATAAAACCGCAAGCATTGAAACACGCACACGGGCACGCCTACAGCTTGCTTCACATTTTATTGATTTTCATTTTGACATTCCAAAACCAGAATCGATTGCAAAGGCAACCCAAATTTTAACCGATATTTTAAAAGACACAACCACACCTGCCGACCTTAAAGGAGAGGCTATTGTGCGAATGGTCAACATCGAAAAGCCAGATGAAGACCCCTATTATACGCAAAAACTAAAATTACTGAATGAAATGATTGTTGATGCGACCTATTCGATTGCCCTTCGTTCCCGTATTAAAGATGATCTTGCCGATGCTTATCTATCTGGTAAATTTGATGTTAAGCAAAGCGAATCCTTAGCTGCCGCCTTAAAATTACGTCAAGAATTAGCAGGTGATATGAACCTCGATGAAATTGATCGTTTTAAATATCAGGAAAAACTCGCCATTTGCCATGTGTTTAATTTGTTTAGAATTAAACAAACCGATGCCGAAAAAAGCGCTATGGCAACATTCCAGCTCATGATGAAAAATACATCCGTATCGATTAATGCACTTGCCGAAGTAAAAGGGCAGCTTGCCCATTTCTTCATTCAAAAATACCTAACACCTGATAATGGCAAGGATCCCAAAACAGCAGCATTTGATTTAATTAATGAACCGATTAACGATGTTCACGTTAGCCGCGATCTATGGTATTCCTTTAAAATGAAGATTATTGAATGGCACGAGAGATCCTATGCCATTATTGGTATGAGCAAACGCGCAGGTCGTGAAGAAGCCATTCGTCTTGCGATTGAATTGCAAAATGACGAACGCCTAACCCCTAAGCAAAAAGAAAATGTTCAGCAGAAACTAGATCATTTAAATTACATTAGACGGCAAGATCACGTTCGTTTTTATTAAGACGCTTCTTTCATCTTTATTTTTATCTTCTCTTCCACAGGCATTGTCCATAGGTCTTTTTATGTTCATGCCTTTTAAAAAAATCAACATATTTTTACACAATAATCATTTTAACTATTGAATTATCAAATAAAATGATCATATAAATAATCAAAGTATGTAATAAACTGCTTAAACTTTTCATAAAGGATAATGTATATGACATTTTATAAATTATTACTAAGTGCATTTCTAATTGCACCAGCATTTGCCACTACAAGTGATGTTAGAGATATCTCTCCTGAAGCCATATCTAGTTCAGCACAAGACGGTTACATACCTTATGCCACTGAAATTAAAAATCATTTAGATACATCAACACAAGCAGGTTATAAAAATGTTTTGGTAATAGGCGCCACACCTGACGAAGGTGTCCATTTTGATTTGAGAAGCTTAGGAAGCATATCTACTGTTGTTTATTCAGGTTATATGAACGGAACAGAATATGAATGCAGCACATATTTATATGGACTAAGCAACACGGATCTAAGCATGGAATATAAACCAAGTTCTCCTTTTATTTCCATAAATTACAATCATAACGAACAACGCGCTGCTTTTGCCTCCGTCGCAAGAGATAGTTTTGATCTTATTCTTACGGATGGCAACGTATGTGGCTATTTACAATGGAATGCAGCAATGGTAAATGATTTAGTTTCAATGCTAAAACCTGGTGGACAATTATTTTTTGATGGTCATGTTAGTACGGAGGATGATATCTTTTCAAGGATTGTAATCGGTATTGAAAAGAATAGCCTTGATGGAATTGAAAAACGTAGTAATTGCACATGTTATCACAATCCAGAAGAAGGACGATATGTACCTGTACTTCGCACAGTACGAGACTTAATTAATGGGTATTATTTCAATCCCATGAAAAGCGCTGAACGATCATCAGATCCTTGGAATCAACTCGTAAAACAACGAACACGTCCCTCTTTCTTCGACATTCAACCTGGCTTTATCCGTGCACCAAAAGAAGGCGTCCGTCTCTCAGATGCTCACTTAACAAGGGGCGCTTATATATACCAATCATCAAATCATGAAATTGATGCAGAAATAAGCCATATACTTACTCCACAAATAACTGAATTGAATAGCCTTCAGGCACGTTATGCTGATCTAACGCCAGAAGATAAAGATAAGCTAGAAATACTCCGAAAAGAATACCTTGCTATGTACGATTCATTAAAACAAGAGAAATATAAAATTGATGCAGATTTAATCCATGCTATTGATGAATCTCATTTATGCTACCTCAATGAATGGTTTGGTGAACATATTACTTTTCCATGCACAATTGAAAGAGATGTGGCTGCAGCACGCATTAAAGCCTTGCGACCCAATTCAAAATATGGCTATTTTTATACAACAATTGTGACACGTCTTTCTTAATAAAGAAATACAGCCTCCCTATCATGAATCAAAATATTGGTTTATGGTGGGGATTGTGCTATGAATTGGCATATACACTTTAAAATAAACACTTAATGGGGAACGTGCATGGTTGTTATCGCCGCCTTATATCACTTTACAAACTTACATGACTGCGAATCATGGCATCAACACTTAAAAGATCTATGCACAGACTTGAAAATAAAGGGCATTCTTCTGTTGGCGCCAGAGGGAATTAACGGCACTGTCGCAGGCAGCCGCGATGCTATTGATACATTACTTAGCACTCTCAAAAGCGACAATCGTTTTTCTGAACTGATTCACAAAGAATCATTCGCTGACAAAATGCCATTCTTTCGCTTAAAAGTTCGGTTAAAAAACGAAATCGTCACTATGCGCATGCCAGAGGCTAACCCCAGCAAAATTGTCGGTACATACGTTGATCCAAAAGACTGGAATGCGGTTATTTCAGACCCAGATATTATCGTGTTGGATACACGCAATGACTATGAAGTTAAAATTGGCACATTCAAAGGCGCACTCAACCCTAAAACGGATGTGTTTGTTGAATTTCCTGATTATGTACGTAAAAACCTCGATGTCACCAAAAATAAAAAAATTGCCATGTTTTGCACAGGTGGTATTCGCTGCGAAAAGGCGAGTGCCTTTATGAAATATGAAGGATTCGAAGAAGTCTATCACCTTAAAGGCGGGATTTTAAAATACCTTGAAGATGTTCCCAAAGAAGAAAGTTTGTGGGAAGGTGAATGCTTTGTATTTGATAACCGTGTTAGTGTTAATCATGACTTAATGCCAGGGGATCACGTATCGTGCTATGCATGCCGCATGCCTTTATCGCCTGAAGAACGCCTTTCAGAACACTATATCGAAGGCATTCAATGTCATCATTGCCATGATATTTTAACGGACAAAGCGCGAAAAGGCAATATGGAACGTCAACGTCAGGTCGTTTTGGCAGCCGAACGTCATCAACAACATATCGGTACGACAAGGCATCGTGCCTGATATATTCTGCACCTCTTCGATGATTTAACGAATTTCTTCTAATCATTTAGTGTTTCTTGTCATGTTTGGACGCGATCCGAACATCTCTACAGCTAAGGTTGACATAGTTGCTTGTTACCGTGTACCCAATGTTTGTTTTTGAAACAAGATCCTCGTGTCAAGCACGAGGAAAACATGGCGGGAGCCAGGGTCGAGTACGAGAAAAACATGGTGAGTGCAGGGTCAAGCACGAGGAAAACACAATACAAAACCCCTCCCCTTTGTTTTCCGCGGACGTGATCCGCGGATCTAGCGCCCACATCGAGCACGAGCCATACATAAAAAGGAAGGATAATTGATCAATTCAAAAAATAAAATTCACAACATAATCTAAACAGGCATAAACCGAGCTATGCTTAAACCTAAGTCAACTGGTCAATAACAGCCTGTAATTTTTCCTCTGGCGTTCCTGCTGTTTGTTTTTTATAACGCGCTGTAATCTCATCACGCTCAAATAAGAAAAGGGAAAAATTACCTTCAAACGTAATCTCTATAATCTTATTCGTTTTCGTCGTTACATCAAAACTAGCATTCCATTCAGCACCCGTTGCAGGATCTTTTAAAACAACCTTAACATTATATTTTACTTTACTTTTAGGCTGCACCTTTGTTTTTGAATCATCCAATAAAAGCGTTTTAAATTTATTAATTGATTCAGATGTCGCATATTTCTTAATCACATATGCCTTAAAATTTTTCTCAAAGTTACTTTTCTTCGCCTGCACAAGTTCCTTTGTTTTATCACGACCAATTTCCGCAATTAAAAGCTTTTTGACACCAAGCAATGCTTTATCAGAGATTTCCGAAAAATCAAAACGTTCTTCAATAACAGGCGCTAAATTCGTCGATCCGTTTTCAGTTGATTCTTTTAGCTTTTCAATCAATGCAATTACTTGTGTCTTAGCATCGTCAGCCGCAAATGAATTCAAACAAAATGTTGAGACAAAAGCAATCATATAAAAAACTATTTTTTTCATGCATTAATTCCTTTTTTATTTGATATCGTTTAGTATAATAAATAAAAGTTAATATAATGTAAAAGGGGCAGATTTCTCTGCCCCAGTCATATGTGCATCGATGTGCCTAATCTATCATTATTTAAATGATATTAATAGCCCATACCACCCATGCCGCCCATACCACCCATATCAGGTGACATTGATGCTGCTGATTTTGGCTCTGGCTTTTCAGCAATCATTGCTTCTGTTGTGATCAACAAACTTGCAACTGACGCTGCATCCTGAAGAGCTGTACGAACAACCTTAGTTGGATCGATAATACCGTTCTTCACCATGTCGCCATAGGTACCTGTTTGTGCATCAAAACCAAAGCTATAGTCATTGCTATCCATAATTTTACCAATAACAATGGAACCATCTGCACCCGCATTCGTTGCAATTTGACGGCAAGGTGCAGTCATTGCATGACGAATAATACGAATACCAACTTCTTGATCGCTATTAACAGGCTTCAGAGCATCCAAAACGCTAAGTGCACGAACCAAGGCAACACCACCGCCAGGTACAATACCTTCGCCAATTGCCGCACGTGTCGCATGCATTGCATCTTCAACACGATCTTTACGTTCTTTCACTTCCATTTCCGTAACACCGCCAACACGAATCACCGCAACCCCGCCGCTAAGCTTTGCAAGACGTTCTTGCAATTTTTCACGATCGTAATCCGATGTTGTGTTATCAGCCTGCGCACGAATTTGTGTGCAACGTGCCTGAATATCAGCTTTATCACCAGCACCATCAACGATTGTTGTATCGTCTTTGCTAATTGTGATGCGTTTCGCCGTACCAAGCATTGAGATATCAACATTTTCAAGCTTAATCCCAAGATCATCAGAAATAACTTGACCACCTGTCAAAATTGCAAGATCTTCAAGCATCGCTTTGCGACGATCACCGAAACCAGGCGCCTTAACAGCCGCTACTTTCAAGCCACCACGCAATTTATTCACAACCAATGTTGCAAGTGCTTCACCTTCAACATCTTCAGCAATAATCAAGAGTGGACGTCCTGATTGAACAACCGTTTCCAATACAGGAAGCATTGCTTGCAAACCAGAAACTTTTTTCTCATGAATCAAAATATATGGATTTTCAAGTTCACATACCATGCGTTCGGAATTCGTCACAAAATAAGGAGAAATATAGCCACGGTCAAATTGCATACCTTCAACAACATCAAGTTCTGTTTGAAGTGATTTTGCTTCTTCAATCGTGATAACGCCTTCTTTACCAACTTTTTGAACGGCCTGTGCAAGCATTTCACCAATTTCTTTTTCACCATTTGCTGAAATTGTACCGACTTGGGCAATTTCTTCATTTGTTGAAACTTTTTTAGAATTTTGCTTTAGGTTGGCAACGACAGCTTCAACAGCCATGTCAATACCGCGCTTTAAATCCATTGGGTTCATACCAGCAGCAACGGCCTTAATGCCTTCACGAACAATCGCTTGGGCAAGAACGGTTGCTGTTGTTGTGCCATCGCCTGCAAGATCAGATGTCTTGCTTGCCACTTCACGGAGCATCTGTGCACCCATGTTTTCAAATGGATCTGACAACGTAATTTCTTTAGCAACGGAAACACCATCTTTTGTAATACGTGGTGAACCATAGGCCTTATCAATCACAACGTTACGACCCTTTGGTCCTAATGTTACTTTTACAGCATCGGCGAGAATATCAACACCACGAAGCATTCTTTCGCGCGCGTCTGTTGAAAAACGAACTTCTTTAGCAGCCATGTTATAATCCTTTTCTAAAATTTTATTAAAAAATTAATGTTTTATGCAGCCTTTGATGTAATCACACCAACAATGTCGGATTCTTTCATCACAAGGTATTCTGTCCCATCGATTTTAATCTCGGTACCTGACCATTTGCCAAAAAGAACGCGATCACCTGTTTTAACATCCATTGGAATAATGGATCCTGATTCAGTACGTGCACCTGTTCCAACAGCGACAACTTCACCTTCAACTGGCTTTTCTTTTGCTGTTTCAGGGATGATGAGACCACTTGCGGTCTTCGTTTCTGACTCGAGGCGTTTAACAACGATACGGTCGTGAAGGGGTCTGAAATTCATATTTCCTCCTTAATGGGGTTAATGTTAGCACTCTGTGTATACGAGTGCTAATTTAATAGGAACACCGATACCTGTCAAGGGGGTATGCAACACTTTTTTAAAAAATAGGAAGATTATCTAAAACAGCAACACCAATACATCCACCACGAATATCCTCGATTGTCATTGTCTGATTTTTCAATTTGATTATCTATAAACTATTTAATTTCTTCTGTCACACGTACACCATTGCTATAAATAAATGCACCATTAGAATCAGAATAATTATAGCTATACACCCCAAGCAAATCTTCACCAATATGAATACCGCCCCCACTTTGCCCTTTATGAGTCTTTATTTTATAGTGAAGGCATTTGTCATCTTCACACTCCTCTACCAATTTGAATGCTGTACACATTCTCCTACCCTGATAATTCAAATAATCAGGATAACCTTTTAGATGAATAGCGGCATTTCTAAAATAATCATTACTTTCTACACAAACAGTATACCATCCTGTTTTTAACCCAATTTTGTATTTAAGTTCCAGAACAGCTATATCATACGTATAAGATTCATCTTGATCATTGTCTTCATTCGTCCATTTAGGATGAATATGATATTGTTTTACCTTTGAAGAAACACTACATGGATTATAGCTACTATAAGAAATAGGAGAACAACCATCATGAAAAGCAGGAAAGAACAATATTTCATAAGGTACTTTTCTATGATACATTCTATGCTGCTTGTCCTCTTCCGTATCATTTCTCACAAAAACATTGTGCGCCGCTGTCAAAACACACGTATCACTAACCATGGTAGCACTTGCCCAAAAGACACGACTATCACCACCTGGTGTAATATTTGCAAATAGCATCCTTAATCTACCATGCGAAGAAAATTCCTCCACATTAGATACAGGAACCATATCAACACTTGCATTAGCTAAAAAATAAAAATGAAAGATAAAAAATAAAAACAGAGTTTTAAAAAACATAGATTAGTTAATATTTAGATGAATAAAAAAGATTAAGAAAAAAAGTTAAAACAGCTGATCTTTGCTCTTCAATAACAAAAGTTGTTACATCATCCGAAGTCACTTCACTCACTTTAGGTATAACCCGAGAATCATGCATATCTTTTCTTACAATACATAAATCACGAAAACCTATTTGCGTAGTACCATCGACATCTAATGTCGTCACTGCTGCCTCGACCTTTTCACAAAAGAAAGGCAACACAACGACGATAAACATAAAAATTATCTTACGCGTTTTATCTTTTCCCAATAAAACTATTATCTATGGCACATAATACACTTTATTGAGATTAATTACCACTTAATAATATAAAGAAAAAAACTAAAAATTCTATTCAAATGCTAAATTATACAACAAAAGTCTAGCACAAATCACATCGGGAACATTGGCGTTTTTCCAGGGAAATCGACTATTACACGCACCCCAGCCGTGATCGCAATTTTCTGAGGTGCCTTAATTGTAATACTATTTGTCGCGAACAGATTAATAGTTGCACCTGATAAGTTTAATGCACCCGATGATACAATCGATACATCACCCGCTGATTGAATAGAAATCCCACCTTTCTTTAGGCTCACCTTATAATTACCTGTTGTCAACGTAAGGGAATGAGTCCCCTTCTCCAACGTGACCTCCATATCCCCCGCTGATAATACGGTTCGATGACTCCCCTTCAATGAAACAGACATATCAGCACCAACTGCTGTGGTGAAATTATTAGCAATATTAAATGCTGCATCACGCGAAGCCTGCAACAACACATTTTCTCTCCCCAACGCATCATCAAACGATAATTCATTATATGCCGAACTACCACCTGTTGAATGTGATATAAAGGCACTTTTTGTCGGGCTATTTGCCGCATACGTTGGTGGTACATTTTCTGCATGATAAACGCAGCCCGTTACCATTGGACGATCAGGATCGCCATCAATAAACGTTACCAAAACCTCCATTCCGACACGTGGAATAACAAGACCCCCAAAACCAGAGCCTGCCCAATTTTGCGCAACCCTTACCCAACATGAACTATTTTCATCAAATGTTCCCCGCGCATCCCAATAAAACTGAACCTTAATACGCCCAAGGTAATCACAATAAACCTCTTCTCCCTTTGGCCCTACAACCCGTGCTGTTTGCGCGCTATAAATACGCGGCTTTACCGTTTTTCGTGGAGTAACAAAAGGAATATCAAAGGGAATTGCCCTGAAATGATTACTGTAAATTGTTGCCATTAATTGACTAGATAATGCATCTGTTGTCAATAAACGTTGTTTTGCCTGATCATGTTGCACATCGATATCATCATCAGTTACATCAACAAGTGGTAAACGCGTAATACTATGATGCACTTCATAGGTGAGATAACGACGATTACAACTCACACTTGGGTGATTTACAAGACCAAACGTTGTCGCATTTCCTAGAAGAGGCGCCGTTGATTTTCCAAAAACCACTTGCTTTGACCATTCGAGTTCCTGAATACGCTTAGCCGCATATTGATCACCTTGCGCTAAATCATCAAAAATCCCTGGGTATTGATAAACAGAACCGCCTAAACCATCGCCCTTTACGATTGAACGCAACTGTGTTGATGGCTTCATATAATTTGAATCCGCCATTTTATACTGACTTGGCACAACGTTATATTGACGACGAAAATAACTGATTTGATTCATTGCCATGCGATCACCAAGAACGGTTTTCATCATGGGTAACGTATCATAAACGTTCGCCGCATTATTTGTTGTATCCATCAATACCAATGTATGTGCACCATCACTATGAAGAAAGACGTAAGAAATTCCGACTTCCTCCATCAATCGTGAAATGAAATCAAAATTACTTTCACCATATTGCACACAATAAGTACGTATATTTTTACCAGCTGTCATTGTTTGGTCATTCATTACCACGCCATTGCTTTTAAGAATCGCTGTAATAATATCAATCGTTCGTAAATTCTGAAAAATATAAAAATTTTGTGTGAATTTCAACATCCACAGATTTGGATGCAATTGAATTTCATAAAACACGTATAAAAGCCCATTCGCATCTTCATAAGTGTTTACCTGATCAACACATCCAACAATTCCATTAAAGTAGCGTGTACACCCATCAATTATTATTGAAACCGTCGCATTTGTTCCCATGAGTGTATTGCAATCAATTTCTTTGTTTAACGAATGAACAAGCACTGTAAAAGCATAGGGTTGAGAAATTGATTCTGATCCAGTGAGCGAATCAACAATCAATGTATTTTTTCCAAAAATACAATTAAAATTTAAGATAACATCGTCAGAAAGAAATAGATTAGGCACGTTAACTCTGTTTTAATCTTTTTTAAGATATACTAACATTATTGTGACGTGCTTCTTATTCATTGTCGATAGGCTTGAATAAGAAATTAATGAAAAATGTGATGGAATTGTATGACTAAATATTTATGTGTGTATTGTGGCGCGTCTGAACGTGCTGACCCGATGTATCGTCAAGCGGCCATTGATATGGGCCGCGTAATTGGAGAGAACAATCTTGGACTTGTCTATGGTGGCGGTCGTCTTGGGCTTATGGGACTTGTAGCAGATGCCGTTCTTCATCATGGCGGCCGTGCAATCGGCTTTATTCCTGAGCATCTTAATGAACGTGAAGGCGCCCATCTTGGACTTACTGAACTCCACATCGTTGACACGATGCATACACGCAAAAAAAACATGTCTGAACAAGCCGACATGTTTGTTATCTTACCTGGAGGATTTGGCACCCTTGATGAAATGTTTGAAATCATCACTTGGCATCAACTAAAATTACATAATAAACCAATCGTCCTTGTGAATATTAATCACTATTGGGATCCACTTGTTCAGCTTATCAATACGGTTGTTGATGAGAAATTTGCACACCCTGAACACCGCTTTATTGTCAAAGTCGTCAATAATGTTAATGATGTGCTGACGGTTGCAAAAGAGCTTTAGCCTTTGAATAGATCATATCCACGGTCAACGCCTCCATTGAATGACTGCCAACATCACGTGCACATATTACATGTACATTTCGACCATTTGGTGTTGATTTTAATGGATCCGTTGGCCCCCACATTGAGATAATCGGCTGATCAGCTGATGCCAATATATGTCCAACACCACCATCATTTGCTATTGATAAATCTGCTAATTTTGCTAAGGCAATCGTTATATAAACTGATTTTTCAGCTGTTCGCTGTAATGGAAAAAGCGCTTCTTTTACCCCTGCATGTAAAGCATCATACCATTCTGTTTCGGCTGGTCCTAAAATATAAGCCACATTAAAACCATCAAGTATCAACCGATTACCTAAATCAATAAAATTTTGCAAAGACCAGCATTTAAAACGCCCCCCTGCCCCAGGTGCAAGCAACACCGTTCGCCCCTTCGGCAATAACGCACGCGCCTGATCCATATAGGATGAAGGCACATCAACCCCAAAAACAGGTTCAATTTTTCGCTGCACCGCAACCGACAACAAATCCATCAATCGATTCATCAATAAAATTGGACGCGCATACGGTGCTTTAGGCTTTTGATCCGATAACAACCACTTCATTGATGCCGAGATAAACCGTTTATGCGGTATTGTTTTCAACATTAACGTTGGCAAAAACTTATGCTCTGTATCAAGAATCACATCATAGGCATGCTGCGGCAAAACCATGCGCCATTTCTTACATAACACATCTGTTAAGGAATCACCTAATTTTGAATGATTCACAATATAATGAATTTTTCCATCAACAACAGGTGCTAACGCAGTTGCAAAAATCGTTGGATGCCGTCCTGAAAACCATGTAACCTCCACCTCTGGAAAGGCATCATGCAACGCATTAATGAAAGGAAGTTTCATCATGCCATCGCCAATAAGTTCCCCATGACTAAAAATTAACAGTGATTTCATAACTCATCCACGGAATAACAAAAAATTTAGTCTGAAAGACTCGTGTCATCATAAAAACTAACAGGTATACACGCAACCTTTTTTGTGCCTATCTAAAAACATCATGCTACCCATCAAGTGTATTTTTATAACCTCGGATATTTTTTGAATGTTAACGAGCATGTGTAGTCACACTATAAAAAGTGTTGTTATGTAATTCTCAAACCATTAATGCTGATTGTTCTTTATGTATTTCTGTTAACGTATGTTATGTTAATCTGCCATATAAAGACAAAATAACATAATTTTTTGATGCCTATAAAGATAAAAAAGCATGATATTAATTTTTACACACGATGCGTTCTTTCATTATATCTAACCCGCGCGTTTCAACTGCTCCGCCTCATCCAAATTAAATAGGCGCAATAAAAATTGTACCGCCATGCCTCGTTCTGTTGTTAAATGAGGATCATAACGCAGTAATTCCTTTGCTTCATCATTTGCGTGTTCGTATAAATATTGATAATGCTGATAAACATCTGGATCCTCAGATGCCATGTCGGCAAATCGGAACATTGGCAAACCACTTTGACGCACACCAAGGGTATCGCCCCCACCGCGCAGTCTCAAGTCAGCCTCCGCCAATTCAAAGCCGTCCGTCGTTTTTTTCATCATCTGCAATCGTTGCCGCGCTACAAAAGATATCTTGTCACCAAATAACAACAGACATGTCCCCTTTAATTCCCCGCGCCCAATGCGCCCCCGCAGTTGATGCAACTGCGCTAAACCAAATCGTTCGGCACATTCAATAATCATAACAGTTGCCTCTGGCACATCAACACCAACCTCAATAACCGTTGTTGAAACCAACACCATTGCATCCTCTTTAGCAAAACGCTGCATCGCATTTTGTTTTTCATCTGCCTTTTGACGTCCATGCGTTAACACAACCACATCACCAAAATGTTTAGCAAGATCACTATATCGATCCGTTGCTGCTGCTAGATCAAGTTTTTCTGATTCCTCCACTAATGGACACACCCAAAAAACTTTCTCACCGCGGGATATCACATTAGCAACAAATGTTAACACATCTTCCAATCGATCTAAATTGATTGTACGTGTTTCAATCTCTTTGCGTCCTGGCGGCTTTTCTTTCAGCAATGATACGGCCATTTCACCATAATGGGCGAGCAATAACGTACGAGGGATCGGTGTTGCCGTCATACTTAACACATGGAGTTGATTTGCCTTTTGAGTCAGTTCCAACCGTTGCTTCACACCGAATCGATGCTGCTCATCAATAACAGCAAGACCAAGCTTGGCATATATAACATCCGCTTGAAACAAAGCATGTGTACCAACCATAATATGAATCGTATGGCATTGAAGATCATTTAAAATACGGGCACGCGCTGCCCCTTTTTCCCGCCCTGTTAGTAATTCAACCCTAATCCCCAACCCCTGCACAAAGGAACGAATGGTTGTTAAATGTTGACGCGCCAAAATGTCTGTTGGCGCCAAAATAGCAACCTGAAATCCATTTTCAATCGCAATCATTGCCGCCCCTAATGCGACCAACGTTTTACCCGACCCAACGTCCCCTTGCAATAATCGATGCATTGGCGTTTCTTGGGTTAAATCACGGGCAATATCATGAATAGCGCGCTCTTGATCACCCGTTGGTTTAAATGGCAGAGTCGCCAGAAATTGCTGGAGTAAGGCAGATGTATACGGTAAAATTGGTGTCTTCGCGTGACGTATAGAAAGGGCATGATAATAATGCTGAGCGATCTGTTTAGCAAACAGCTCGTCATAGGCCAATCGCTGCCTGCCAGGTGCCATGGGGTGTAAATCATTATCTGTTTGTGGATAATGTACCGCTAAAAAAGCACCTTTCCACGTTGGTAATTTAAAATCACGCAACGTTTCAGCAGAAAGCCATTCAGGTGCATCCATTAGTGTTGAACAAATCGAATCAACAGCTGTACGAACAATACCTTGGGTTAATCCTGCTGTCAGGGGATAAACACGTTCAATACCAACCCAATTACCCAAACTATCAACAGCCCCCATATGATCAGGATGGATAATCTGATACTGTTCTGCCCCTTTGTATTTTGAGAGTGATAATTTACCACTCACAATAATGGTATCGTTTTGTTTAGCAGCACGTTCAAGAAAGCTTTTATAGGGATTAAAGAACAATAAATCAACAGGTGTTTCTGAATCTGTTAACATGCCTGAAATACGGTATGGAATACCACGCCTGGCATTTGGATGGTGTGCATTCACTTGAAAATGAAATGTAACAAGACAATCTTGATCTTTGGATGTCAAATCATGAACATAACGACGCTGCAAAATACCACTTGGCAAATGGGCCAACACATCAAACACACGTGATCCATTAACTAAACGTGCAAAAAAATCCTTTCGTTTTGCACCAATCGCAGGAATTGTTGAAAAATCAAAAAACAAAGATGTATTAGCGCTCATTTTTATATTATCCATTAATTGAAACTTAAACATTATCAATAATAATAAAATTATGAATATATTTTTTATGCCTATTATTGCTGTTTTGGTGGCTGGGTGCAACCCTTTCGCCGATTTTAGACCCAATTCCGCTGATATTGTTAAATCAGGTTGGGCGAGGAATAAGCAACCAACACCAGTTAAACCTTTGTTTTGCTATAAAACATTGGGGGATACCGTATGTCATGCAGAGGCAATAGACGGCGCTGAAGATCGTTTAATGGGAAGCTTTGAACATATGAGGGGAAATCCAGATGAGGCCAACTGGATTGAAAATCTACGCACGGCATTTGAAAGTCAAGCAAATGATGATGAAGGCAGCTGATGACATCTTTTGTTAAATCAGGTATAATCCCAAAAAAACCATCTTAAGGATTTATATGACATTTGCATTTGTTTTTCCAGGTCAAGGGTCACAGACCGTTGGCATGGGGCGAGATTTATATAATAACTTTAGCGCAGCGCGCCATGTCGTCGCAGAAGTTGAAGACGCCTTGCACCACAAGCTATCGCACATTATGTTTGAAGGCTCAACCGAAGATTTAATGCTCACAGAAAACACACAACCGGCTCTGTTAACGGCAAGCATGATGGCTGTTCGTGTGATCGAAGAAGAAACAAAAAAACCATTATCATCCATTTCATCCCTAATGGCAGGGCATTCTCTGGGAGAATATTCAGCTTTATGTGCGGCTGGTTATTTGAATTTAACCGATGCTGTTCGTTTGGTGCGCCTTCGTGGACAAGCAATGCAAAATGCTGTTCCTGTTGGGGTTGGTGCAATGGCAGCCATTTTAGGACTTGACTTACCTACGGTTGAGCAGAATCTAAAAACATTCATAACCTCTGATCATCTATGTGTTGTCGCTAATGACAATAGCCCTGGGCAAATTGTGATCAGCGGACATAAAGCGGCTGTTGATGAAGCCATTATATTATGCATGGCTGCAGGCGCCAAGCGCGGTATGCTGCTGCCTGTAAGTGCTCCCTTTCATAGCCCCTTAATGGCACCTGCTGCAAATATAATGGAAGAGGCACTTGCTAATGTGCAGCTAAATAAGAGCACAGCACAAGTTGTTGCGAATGTGACGGCGATGCCATTGGTTGGAATAGACATGATTGTACCATCCTTAGTCCAGCAAATTACAGGACGTGTCCGTTGGTGCGAAAGTATTTCACATATGAAACAACTCGGCGTGACAACATGTGTTGAATTAGGTGTTGGCAAAGTTCTATCTGGTTTAATTAAACGTATTGAATCAGATGTAACAACACTCTCTGTTCAAAATAATGAAGAATTATCAGCGTTTTTATCACTTTGCTAATGCATGGATTGACATTCAAGAAAGGGGAATTTAGTGATATTATTTGCAGAAATTCCCCTTGCTGATCAATCAAATAGTTCCGAAAAAACGAATAAAGAAAAACTAAACGATACAGATGAAACAGGTATTGGTTTTTCATTTAATGATTTACTTAAAATTGCAGGCATAATAAAAAAACCATCGACAAACAAAAAAACTTCAAACAAAAAAGTGACTTCTACAGACCAAACGCCATCGACACAGATGATTCCCATTTACTTAAGCGAACGAAAAGGAATAAAACGCATTACATTAGCGTTTTCATCAAAGACGCGTCGTATGATTTTAACAGCGCCACCACGAACGCCACGCACGTATCTTCGAACGTTTATCAAAACCCATCATGACTGGATTCAACAACAAGTTGCAAAACCTGTTGTACAACCAAAGGTATTTACACCAGGTGCTCTTGTGCCTTTTGAAGGACGTAATTACACACTGGTGCACCAGATATCAAACCGTGTGATTGTCGAAATCAGAAACGATACATTATTTATACAAGCCGCTGCTTCGCGTATTGATACACATGTTAGGCGTTTCCTTATAAAACGTGCACATGAATCATTAGAGGCAAAAAGCCACACCTTTGCACAAACCCTTGGTGTTTCAATTAAGAAAATAACCGTTAAAGCAATGCACACACGCTGGGGTAGTTGTTCATCCGATGGAAATTTAAATTATAATTGGCGCCTTATTTTAGCCCCACCTGAAATTCTAATTTATGTATGTGCCCATGAAGTCGCCCACCGTGTATATATGGATCATTCAGCCGCATTTTGGCAAACAGTCGCCAAACTTTATCCTGATTACAAGACCGCACGCTTATGGCTTAAGAAAAATGGTCAATCACTGTATGCCTTTGGCTAATGTATAGAAACAATCAGCGTGTTACCATCCATGCGCACAACACGCACTTTTTGACCTGCGGCAATATCATCATCACTCGACACAAACCAACGCGTATCATTAATCGATACAAATGCTTTATCAGTATGCCCTTTTCGTGGCGAAACAGGGGCATCCAAAATCCACGTATATCCTATCAAATCATTCAAACGATCATTTAAACCACCCGTCACACACTTGGCTGATTTGCGTTCATAACGCAAATAACCAATCGTTAGCGTGATAATTGAAAAAATAGTAAATGCACAGACCTGCCCTAACACATCGAAACCACCCAAAAACACGGAAAACGCTGTCAAAACACAGGAAAAACCAATCCACAATAAAAAGAACTCAGCAATCAAAAGTTCCAGCAAGATTAAGCAAAACCCAATAAACAAAAACCATTGCCATGCCATTAAATCAATCATATTCTATTCCTTTTGACAGGTTATGGCGTTGATCGTGTCGGCTTCGGTGCGTTTACTTTTTCAGTACCACTCTTGGTCAGAAGCTCCGCAATACCTGCAATACTACCAACAATACCCGCTGTATCCAATGGCATCATCAACACCTTTTGATTCGGCGATGTTGCAATACCTTTTAAAGCCTCAACATATTTTTGTGCCACAAAATAATTTAATGCCTGCTGATTTCCTTGCCCAATCGCATCTGACAAAGCACGCGTTGCAGCCGCTTCAGCTTCCGCTAAACGCTCACGCCCTTCTGCCTCACGGAAAGCCATTTCTTTGCGTCCTTCAGCTTCTAAAATAGCGGCTTGTTTTTCACCATCAGCCTTTAAAATAGCTGATTGACGTTCACCTTCGGCCTCCAAAATTGTTGCACGTTTATCACGTTCAGCCTTCATCTGACGCCCCATTGATTCAACCAAATCACGTGGCGGGCGAATATCTTTAATTTCAATACGTGTAACTTTCATGCCCCATGGACTTGTTGCCTCATCAACGACGCTCAGCAAACGCGCATTGATTGATTCACGTTGCGAAAGCAATTCATCCAGATCCATTGACCCCATCACGGTTCGAATGTTTGTCATTGTCATCGTTAAAATTGCCACACGTAAATTTGCTACTTCATACACAGATTTAGCCGCATTCAGAATCTGAAAGAACACAATCCCATCAACGGTAACAGCTGCGTTATCTTTTGTAATCACATCTTGTGACGGCACTTCAAGAACAGTCTCCATCATACTCACTTTCGCACCAATACGTTCCACAAATGGCATCAAAACATGCAAACCAGGGCGTAATGAATGCGTATAACGACCAAAACGCTCAACAGTAAACTCATATCCCTGTGGCACCACACGAATCGCTTGAGAGACAAAAAAAACAATCAACAAAACAGGCAATAAATAGATAAGTTCCATCGAAAAACTCCTAATAAAATTTTATAAAGGCTATCACGCCCTGTTATCAACGTCAACTATCGATCCTTGAACCTTTTCATCAGACACATGTTCTGGAACATTCATAAGCGATAATTCATGCGTAATATCCTGCGCAAGATTTCGAATAAGACGTTCACGTGCTCCCGATTCAGCCGCCATCGTTGGAAATTCTTCAGATGAATCAACCGTATAAGACGACACAACGTCAAGCGTTGCTTTATGAATAGGCGTCGATCTATTATCAAACACCAAAACATGCGCTGTTAAATGCCCTTGACTTCGCAACACTTTTGCCGATGCACTAAAGGCAATATCACCGTAGGCTTCTTCAAGTTTAATTTCCACTTTCAACGAATGTGGCACTTTTTGGCTGATCGTAGGCAACCACATTTCTAATTCACGACGCAATTTATAAGACGTATACGCATTATCATTATTTCCAGAAATGGCAAGCTTAAACACTTGCGGTGTCTTCGCCATCGTGCGCGGCTGATAAACAGGTTCAAACCCACATCCAACCATCAGCAAACACGCAAGCACAAGATATTTAATTCTCAACATATTAGAAAGCTTTTGATACATAACTTAATACAACCTCTGCTGCCCGTTCGGAGGGCTTTTGTCCACCATCTGGTGTTAATAATAAACGCACATCATCAAATAATTTATCCGATTGTGCATCAGGAGCGTAAGCACCATCATCCATCAACCTCAATACCTGTGCAATCCCTACTGTTAAGTCTTTAGGATTACATGCCGTTTGTAAATATTCTGGCACCACTTTTTTCTTTAAAAGAATATTAATAAGACAAAATGATGACACATGCACTAAGCGTTTCACAATTTTAGCCGTCAACCACGACACACGATAGGCGATAACCATCGGTGTTTTTGCCATAGCCAATTCAAGCGATATCGTCCCACTTGCCGCCAAAGCAACATCACTTTGAATAAATGCCTGACGCTTTAAAATAGGGTCTGTTATAATAAGCGCCTCTGGAAGTGCTGCCTTAATAACCGATGTAAATTTTTCGAACGTCGGCACAACAACACGCACATCGGACAATGCCTTCACTGTTTGCGCAAAAATAGCCAAATGACGTTTAACTTCACCACGACGGCTCCCTGGCAACAAGCAAATAATTTTTTTATTACAATCTGACCGTAAATCAATCAACGCCTGATTTGGCGTCCAATCCATCTCCACAACAGGATGCCCCACACAGGTTGTTTGAAGACCATGCACCTCAAAATACGGAGGCTCAAACGGAAACAAACACATCAAATGATCAATCCTCTTTGCCAACTTTGCCGCACGCCAGGGGCGCCAAGCCCACACAGGCGGCGCCACATAATGCACACACGGAATGTTCGTACGTGCCTTAACACCGTCTATAACACGATTACAAAAACCAGATGAATCAATCGTAACCAACACATCAGGTTGAAATGCGCAAATATCATCGATTGTCTTTTTGATAAGCTTTTTAACACGCCGAATATGGGGAATCAATTCAATAAGACCCATGACGGCAATTTCATCACAATGAAAAAATAAATCAACGCCACGTTGACACATCAAATCCCCACCAATACCGCGCACGGATACATTGGGCTTTTTAACGAGCAAAGCATCACATAAACGACTTCCCAGAAAATCACCTGATGCTTCCCCTGCAATTACATAAATTTTTAATGTCATTCTCTGGAATTTGTTTTCAAAAATGTCTATTGAAGACTATACTCGCTTTGAACATATTTTTTAAGAGGTTTTAATGCGTCCTGATCGCCGTCAATCAACTGAACTCCGCCCTGTTTTTTTAGGGCCAAGCTTTGTCAAGCATGCTGAAGGGTCATGCTTTGTTAAGTTTGGTGATACACATGTTATTTGCGCAGCCACTATAGAAGAAAAAGTCCCTCCATTTCTACGCAATACAGGCGCGGGTTGGATTACAGCTGAATATGGCATGCTGCCACGATCGACGCATGAACGTATTGAACGTGAAGCAGCACGCGGCAAACAAACGGGTCGCACGCAAGAAATTCAACGCCTTATCGGTCGCGCCCTTCGTTCTATCGTTAATCTAAAAGGTCTTGGTGAACGGCAAATTCGAATTGACTGTGATGTTCTACAGGCTGATGGTGGCACACGTGTTGCCAGCATTACAGGCGCTTATGTTGCCCTGCACCAGGCATTGCAGAAACTCGTTGATACAAAAAAAATAACAGCACTTCCTCTAACTGATCATATTGCCGCTGTATCATGTGGCATTATTGACGGCGAAGCGCGTCTTGACCTTAATTATGCCGAGGATTCAACCGCACAAGTCGATGCAAATTTTGTGATTACTGGCAGTGGAAAACTTGTTGAAATTCAAGCCGCCGCTGAAAAAGATCCTTTTAGTGAAGAAGAATTTGCCGCTATGCTCACCCTTGCAAAAACAGGTGTTGCTGATTTAATAAAGATGCAACGCCAGGTATTAAAGCTTGATAAATAAGATCTAAGATCATCCTCTTTGGGGGATGATTATACAAAGATCTCAGTCAGTAATAACATTATTTTTTAGGTTCCCCTCATGACAACAATCCCTCCCTGCCCCCAATGTAGCATGCCAAACACCTATCCTGATGGCGATTTATTCATATGTGCTGATTGTGGATATGAATGGTCTATGCAAACGACTGTTGAAACACCCGATAACGAAAACATTGTAAAAGATGCCAATGGCACTATTTTATCTGACGGTGATTCTGTCGTTATTATTAAAGACCTTAAAGTCAAAGGATCGTCCACCACCCTTAAAGTCGGCACTAAAATTAAAAGTATTCGCCTTGTTGATGGCGATCACGAAGTCGATTGCAAAACTGACCTTGGACAATTTATACTCAAAGCCTGTTTTCTAAGAAAAGCTTAATATTAATTACATGCCTCAAATCAAATCAATTTCTGTCAAACCTTATAACTCTGAATGGTTAAAACAATTTGATTATGAGGCACAGCTTATTCAAAGCCATCTCAATACACACGTTATTACCATTCATCACATTGGATCAACATCTGTCGCTGATTTAGCGGCAAAAGAAGATATTGATATATGTCTTGTCATTGATAATCTTAAAAACAGCTTAGCCTTAACAAACATAGGGTATATTTTCAAAGGAGAAATCAACCTTCCTCTGCGGTATTTCTTTTCAAAAAATACACCCTTTTCAAAAGTCAATTTACACGTCGTTGAAGCTGATCACCATTTTTTAACATTGAATCTTTGTTTTCGTGATTACTTAAAAACCAATGATGACGCCCGCCTTGCCTATCAACAGTTAAAAACAACGCTTGCCAACAATCCGTATAATTTTGAACGTATCGAAGGACGTTTTCCCCGTTACACCCTGGAAAAACATGCTTTTATTAACACGATACTTGACCAAGCAGGCTATGATAGTTTTGGTATCGCACGATGCACTCACTATCGTGAATGGGAAGCATACTACCGCATTCGAAATGGGCAAGCCACAGCACCTACCTCTATTCCTTGGGATCCTAATCATCCATCAATCAAAGACCCAAACCATTTTCATTTTGTATTGCTACACGGTACAATCATAACAGCAATAGCACATGTTGACTATGGAGAGGCGCACAAAGCAATGCTACGGGCGCTTTTCGTCGACACCCCTTTTATAGGTAAAGGTCATGACGACTATATGCTAGCCTTTTTAAAACGATGGGCGGCGCATCATAGACATGAAATATTTAAAAGCTAATAGTGAAATTCTCAGACAAAAAATGATCTTCATCATACATAATGATTACATCATTCAATTTATTTTATGAAACCAAGTTATCACTCATTCCAAAACGACGTGCTTTCTCTATGGCTTTATGTAATTTTTCTCTTAAAATATCTTCAGATGGTAACTGTGTTAAATACTGTGCTACGTGTATGCCGCTCTGGTGAAGTTCGAGTAATTCGACTTGCTCATTATTTTTATCTGCGCATAAAATAATACCTAAAGGAGAATGTTCATCTTCTCTTCTTTCATTTTTATCAAGCCACCTTAAATAAAGTTCCATTTGACCTTTATCCGCTGCTTGGAATTTCCCTAACTTTAGCTCTAACGCAATGATTCTTTTTAAACCACGATGAAAAAACAACAAATCTATATAATAATCGTCATTTCCAATGGAAATACGTTTCTGGCGTGCCATGAACGTAAAGTCGCCACCCAATTCAAGTAAAAACTTTTCTAAGTCACGCAAAATCGCTTGTTCTAAATCTTTTTCACTATACGTATCTTCAAGCTCTAAAAATTCTAATAAATAAGGATCACGCAAGACCAGATCAGGTGTTAACTTATTTGTTTCTCGCAAATCTTGTATTGCCTGTTTAATCGTTTCGTCTGGCTTTTTAGATATAGCTGTGCGCTCGAAAAGCATCCCTTGGATTTTACTGCGTAATGCTCGAACACTCCACCGTTCAATACGACAAAGCTCACTATAAAACTCCAACTTTGTAGTCGGTGCTAATGGAATTAACTCTACAAAATGGCTCCAACCCAATTGTTGCGACAGTGTCGCAACAATTGATTCATCAGAAAAAACATTGTAAAAAGCAATCATGCGGGATAGAGAAAACTTGGTAAATCCCTTCCCATGTTCAGAACTCAATTCTTCTGCTAAATTCATTATTATATTGCTTCCATACTCTGCTCTATCATTTTTTAAGATTTCATTTTGAATACGTTTCCCAATATTCCAATACAACATCACAAGAGCTGAATTTGCTGTCATCACAACAACATTCTTGGCCTGGTGAATTAGATTTTTAATATCATTCAGCAAAACCATATCCACAGTTTTTTCTATTGCCACTATTTTTCACTCCCAAAATCAGTATCATATTTTTTATTTACGTTAGGCATAATATTAAGTGCTGCACATATACGATTAAATAAGGCATCATTGTCATTTTTATTGTAGACTAATTGAGCCCTTTGTTCACATGTAATACATTTTGTCTAGTTTTCTTCGTAATCCCTACTAACAATCCCCCACCAGCACCCGAACCAGCGCCGCTCCTTTTGTGATTGTTTCTTCGTATTCATCCAACGGATCAGAATCAGCCACAATACCGCCGCCCACATTAAACCAAACCGTATCACCAGGCAAATCCCCCGTCATAACGATTGTCCGTATCAATATGTTCAAATCCATTGTCCCATCAAAACCGATATACCCCATTGATCCACAATAAGGCCCTCTGGTCACAGGCTCCAATTCCGATATAATCTCCATCGCCCGAATTTTGGGTGCCCCCGTAATAGACCCCCCTGGGAAAGTTGCTTTCAGCACATCAAATGCATCCAACCCCTCACGTAGATCTGCCCTAACAACAGACACCAAATGATGCACGGTTTTATAGCTTTCAAGTGCACAAATTTCAGGTGTTTGAACAGAAAAAGGTTTCGCCACACGCGATAAATCATTACGCATCAAATCAACAATCATGATATTTTCTGCCCGATCTTTGACTGAATTACGTAATTCCTCCCCCATAAGAGCATCTTGCTGGGGCTCTGCCGATCGGCGCCGCGTTCCCTTAATCGGACGTGCTTCAATATGCCCATCTTTCATCGTTAAAAAACGCTCAGGTGATGATGATAAAAGTCCCTGCCCATTCATCCGCATATACCCTGAAAAGGGCGCTGGATTAATCGATCGCAACCGATGATAAAGCGCTAATGGACGCATCGCCTCCGATAACGTGCCATAAAGACGACGCGTGATATTTGCCTGAAAAATATCGCCTGCATAAATATAATCAATGGCTGATTGAATGGCACCTTGGAAACTTTCGGATGTAAAATCACAGTTTAATCCATCTAAAGGTGCCTCTATCGGTGCATCAGGCAGTGACGTTTCCTGATACAGTGATAACGCATACGAAAGACGCGCCTCAGACATATCACCTTGTGTAATCACCCACGCTTTCCCCAACGCATGATCAAACGCATACACAATATCGTAAACACCAATATACATATCGGGCACTTCATGCACATCACATGCTGGATAGGGCACATCTTCCAGAAAATGGAGGAGTTCATAACCAAAGTAGCCCCCTAACCCTCCCCGCCATGGTGGCAAATGCGCTAATTCAGAATTCTGTGGTCTTTTCATAGCGCGCCACAGCTGCTGCAAAACATCAAAAGGCTTATCGGTCTGCGGGACACCATCTATTGTTGTTACCCCCTTAGAGGTTATTATTACCGACCGCGGGTCAAAACCAATAAAACTATAACGTTCCAGTGCCAAACACGATTCATTTATACCATTCCCGCCACATGAATCCAGAAATAGTAACCCCTCCTCCCTTTCTTTTGAAAGGGTTAGCACAACCGAAAACGGGTCAAGATAAGGCACTTCTTTGTATGCACACACACGTGATTCAAAAGCAGCGAGCGATGATAATGGCATGACACCCTCATAAATAAACACTTACTGACTTCAGTTTACACAGCTTTTTCTTTTGCTCACCAATATTTTTTTCATATGATGCTTGCGTAATATCTTGACCTTCCAACTAAGTTCATGTACCTTTTCTTTGTTGGGGGCCTGTAGTTCAGTTGGTTAGAACCCTCCGCTCATAACGGAGCTGTCGTAGGTTCGAGTCCTACCGGGCCCACCAATTGTAAACCAGCCGACGCTATATATCAGATCAAGATGTATCGTTTGCCTTTTACTTATAGACTCCTCCACCATTTTTTCATTACTATCTACATAGCCATACTTAATAATTCTCAACTGGCGATTTATACCGCACACGACGACTAAGGAACTATGCAAAATAAATGACACGATTCAAACCCGCCGTCATCACGAGCTGCCACTGGCAACGTGGTGATCCAGGGCTATTTTTTTGGAAATGCCTGTTTTTCTGGATGGTCACGCCCTTCGGGCTCACCATGACAAGGAAGAAGAAAAGATAATCATGCTCCTTCTTTTTGCGCAAATCTTAAATGCTTTTTTTGATGATCATCATCTATCGGAGAACTTATATGTTTACACTACCCCCTTTACCTTATGCTAAAAATGCACTTGAACCCCACATCACAGCACACACATTATCATTTCACTACGACAAACATCATCAAACGTATGTCACTAATTTAAATAATTTAATTGCAAATACTGATTTTGCTGAATTATCACTAGATGACATTATCCAAAAAACAGCACAATCACCCGCACATACCAGCATTTTTAATAATGCCGCACAGGTGTGGAATCACACATTTTATTGGGAAAGCATGACCCCTAACGGTGGTGGCGCACCTACAGGTGCGTTAAATGACGCGATTACACGGGACTTTGGCTCATTTGAAGCCTTCCGTGATACTTTTAAACAAGCGGCTCTGACGCAATTTGGCAGCGGCTGGGCATGGCTTGTTCTGACACAAGACAAAACACTCAAAATTGTAAAAACAAGCAATGCTGAATGCCCAACAACACTAAGCATGATTCCCCTTATAACGATTGATGTTTGGGAACATGCGTATTATCTGGATTTCCAAAACCGACGTGCAGATTACACAGATACATTCTTAGCAGCACTTATCAATTGGCGTTTTGCTGAATCCAATTTTGAAAAAGCACAAACTACAAAAGTAGCCTAAATGATACTACCCATCATGATGATTGTTGTGTACAGCGTGTCAGTACTGACAGCACTCGCACTCGTTCATCATGATTGGAAGCATCAAACAATTCCATTGTACACCTTAGGTATTTGGCTTTTTATAACACTTTGCCATGCGGTACATTGCACTTTTAGCACACACAACACGCTGCCAATAATCAATCATATTGGTTTTTCAAGTGATTCATGCCTAGCACTGACAGGCACAGCCATTCTCTTATGGGGGTATCAGTGGATTCGCGGAAAAGCAATGATTGGCACAGCCGACCTTATTATTTTAATATCTTTTTCTGCGTGGATTTCTGTTGAAAACGTACCACTGCTCCTACTCATTAGCGGGAGCGCCGCCCTTATACTAACGTATTATCTCAAACGGAAAACCGTCCCCTTTTTACCTGGTTTATTTCTTGCGTGGATTACCTCATTTTTACGTTGAGATGCACAATCATGCATGCAAAAATGATTAAAATCAAAGATTTACATAGATAAATACACATAATATGATTATAATCGTAGTTAAGCTAATTGATGTGTTTAATCTAAAAAATACAAATAGACCTCAATAAAAACAACTAAGGAACTAAAATGAGTTTGTTTATCAAACGATTACCAAAACCCAAAAGCGAAGTTTTCGCGACACTCGATATAGGAACAAGCAAAGTATGCTGTGCGATTGCACGTGCCGCTAGCAAGAAAAATCAGGATCAAGCATCCCTCAAAGTCACAGGGATTGGTTACCAGTTATCAAAAGGGCTTCGCGGTGGAAATATTATTGACCTAGAAGCGTTAGAAGATTCAATTTTAAATGCCGTTCACGCTGCTGAACAGACAGCCGCACAAAATATTAACAGTGTTTATGTTGCTATTCCTGGACGCTGGGCGCAATCACACCGTGTAAAGGTAGAGATACAACTCTCTAATCATCCTGTGAATGAGTCACATCTTAAACGTTTGTTATCCCTTAACAGAGATATCTCAATCCCTCAAGACCGTCAAATTATCCACATGCTCCCTATTGGTTATGAAGTTGATGATGTAAAAAGCATTCGAGACCCTCTTGGCATGATTGGACAACGCCTTGCTGTACTGCTCCATGTTATAACCGCACCAATTGGAATGATCCGTAATTTAACGTCTTGTGTTGGTCGTTGCCATCTTGATATCGCTGACTTTGTTGTATCACCCTATGCATCGGGGCTTTCAACACTCGTTGATGATGAAATGGAACTTGGTGTTACACTTATTGATATTGGCGCGGGGCAAACAAGCGTCTCCACATTTATCGAAGGCAATCTTTCAAGCATAACAACCATTCCTATTGGTGGCGCTAATATCACAAACGATATCGCACGTGGTCTTGCAGCACCATTGGCACAGGCCGAACGCCTTAAAACACTGTATGGAACACTCATTGCATCCTCATCCGATGACCGTGAAAGCATTATGGTAGCCCAAATGGGCGAATCACTGCATGACTATAGTCATCAAATTCCAAAAGGGTTACTTGTGCACATCATAAAATCACGTATTGAAGAAATATTTGAACTTATCATCAATAAAGTTCAAACACATGAAATTGACCCACTTGCTTTTCAACGCATCGTCATCACAGGTGGCACCAGCCAACTACAAGGCATACGTGAAATGGCAACGCAATACTTTGGCAGACAGGTCAGACTAGGATCACCAAATGGTCTATCAGGGACAATTGATCTGATTCAAAGCCCTAGTTTTTCAACATGTGCAGGCTTATTGCAATACGCATTTCAAGATTTTGAAAGCAACCAATCCACCGCTTTATCCATGAACACGTCTTCTTTCTGGAAACGGATTAATGGATGGATCAAACATAATTTTTAATAATGACCATAAATCAGCTCCTTTTTATTAAACTATTAGTAATTTCATGATACATTTATTATAATTATTCACTACATATATGTCATATATGGACGCATATATGACGAAAGAGTGGTGAGTAGTTACCATTCATTAGTGTAACATAGTTATAATATATAAGAATAAAAGGGATTTTAATGACAAAAACATTAATGAACGTTATTATTGACGGGGCTCATAACACCTACCTTCTCGCTCATTTAACACTTAAAGATGGCATTATTACTGCTGTTGAATCAACCCCTATTCCTGCACATGCCATCGAACCATCGCACGTTTATGTCACACCTGGTTTTGTTAATTGCCATATTCATCCCAATCAATTATTTGATCGTCGTATGCTGGATGCCCTTCCAATAACAGAACTGCTTAGCGCCATGCACACCAAACATAATAAAACAGACGACGATCGATACCAACAGGCGATCTTTGTTCTTATCGATGCATTAAAAAGTGGCGCAACCAGCCTTTACGCCGTTGCCAGCAATCCAGTACCTGTTATTCGCGCCTTTAATGATTTAGGCATAACAGGTGCCATTAGTTGTTTTTTTAATGATAGCTGGAAAGGTATTGGCACACCGCCTACACAGACGCATTTTGACGCTATTGAAAACGAATTTGCTGATTATTTCAAACATCAAACAGATACGCTCAAAATCCATATTGGAACAGCGTCTATTCTCACGGCATCAAATAAATTGTTGATACTACTTAATGATATTGCTACGCGCTATGATACTAAAGTCAATATTCATATAAGCGAAGGTGATGACTGCGTCAATCAGTGCATGATCGAACGTGAAACAACACCTGTTCGCCTTTTACATGAATTGGGCATTCTTAATGAACGCTGGAACCTGATTCATGCCACAACAATCGATGAAAAAGAAGCGACACTTATTGCAAAAGCAGGCGCGTCTGTCATTCACTGCCCTGTAAGTAATGCAAAAACGGGCGTTGGCATTGCCCCTGCTGTTGCGATGCACGCAGAAAACATCAGGATTGGTTTAGGCACGGATGCATGTAGCAACAACAACACAAATAATATTATGAATGAGGCCTATATTGCGACCCTACTGCACGGTGCGTTACACCAAAATCCATCTGCCTTAAGTGAAGATATTGTGTTTGAATGGCTCACAACAAATGGTTTAAAAATTATTGACTCATCACAAACAGGAAAAATAGAGGTTGGTGCGCGTGCCGATTTACTGTTATGGGACTTAGGCGCACCTGCCTTCACCCCCCTTCCCTACGGCAAATTACGATCTGTTTTCATCAATAACGCCCCCGATATAAAACCACATACGGTAATCATTAATGGTAAAGAATTAATAAAAAATTATCAATTTAATGGCACCCTTGAATTAGATGCACAGTTAGCAACCAATCAATGGGCACGATCCATGCATAAAACACACTAAGGATCGCGCACAAACCAAAAAATTGGCATGGAATTTGCATCGTAATTTTTGATACATAAAATTAAGGTGTTATCTGTGATAAAAAAAATATGTGCCGCCACCATTAAAAACATCGCATTGGTTTTTGGAACCTATGTTTTTGCACACGCAAATGTCGTGCAACTTAATCCTGCACCCGCACCTTATCCTGCAGCAATGCCATTACCAATACCTGCCCCTTATCCTATGCCAGCACCTATTGGTGTCATGCCTGTCGGCGCTATACCAGCGCCAATTCCAATGCCCATCATGACATCACCTCAATCAAATCAACCAGCACAAATTATTGTTCAAAATATACAACAACCCCCTGGATTAAGACCACAAATGGTTCCAATACCTTTGAATGGAGCTGTACCCATTCCAAATGGAACCATACCCATTCCAAATGGAATGCCATTACCCAATAGTGCGATTCCTATGGGAGCCATCCCAATCGGTGCAATACCTTCTGGCATGCCTATACCTATTCCTGTAGGTGCCATACCCGTCCCGATGAACGGAGCGCCTTATAATACTCAACCCCGGTTCATACAACCACAAGTAATCCCTATCCCCGCACAAACAACACCCGCACAAACAGCAGCGGAAAAACCTGTTGGCTCTATAACGCAAGCACCTGTTCAACCAATTAACAACACAGGCTTACCAGAAATAACAAAGGTATATGACCCTCAAAATGCCCCAAAAGAACCTGAGAAAATTGATCCACTATTAAAACCGACACGTGTAATTACTCCACAAATAAAACAAAAAGACGCGTCGCCACCAACGAATCTAGCCGCTCCACTAGAAATTGCGTCAATAGACACAACGGCTATTAAACCTGTTGAATACAAACCAGAGCCCGTACCTGAATTAGCTGAGTCAGAGCAATGCTACGTCCCGCCACCACCTGCCCCGAAAAAAGAGGCACCTAAGCCTGTGGTCGTCGAAGAGAAAGAAGAAAAACCAAAAAAGAAAAAAGGTAAAAAGAAAAAAGGTGGCAAAAAGAAGAAAAAGAAAAAAGGCAGCAAAAAAGGAGAAGACAAAGATGAAAATTCTGAAGAAGAAAGCAAACCAGTCTCTAAAAAAGTAAAAAAGGCCAAAGGAAAAACAGCTGAAAAAGCAAATGACCTAACCGCTGAAGCAGATAGCGAGGAGTAATAGAATCCAAAAACGCACATTGAATACATTTCAATATTTCATTACATATACTCAGCACCGATGATTTTTAGCAATTCTGCCGTCATAGCGAACCTGCGTAGCTGGTGTGGCCATTGTAAGTCTCACTTATACTATCCAGAAAAACAAACATTTTCGACGTAACAGGCATTTCTGACGTCACAGGCATTTCTGACGCAACAGCCACTGGATCACCACAAAAGCCTTCGGCTTTTTCGTGATGACGGGGGATGATAACATTATCTTCTGCTAAAAATCATCGGTGTTGGGTATCGTGTGTCGGGAATGCCTATTTCACTCAAGGAAAGACTGTTTTTCTAAATAGCCACGCCCTTAAAAGGGCTCACCAAAACAACGGATATAAGATTTAATTACAACATCAATGATCGACGCAAAACATTCACATCATTTGAATATTCACGAATGGTTTCCATCGCTTCTTCTACGCGCTTTACTGCATGCATAACGGTTGTGTGGTCGCGTCCACCAAAACGCCTACCAATTTCAGGTAATGATTTAGAGGTAAGAACCTTGCATAAATACATGGCCACTTGACGGGGTTTTGATA
Organism: Alphaproteobacteria bacterium; assembly: GCA_947488275.1. Classification (GTDB taxonomy): domain Bacteria; phylum Pseudomonadota; class Alphaproteobacteria; order Paracaedibacterales; family CAIOTO01; genus CAIOTO01. Next base: position 62,993 of record CANKZX010000001.1, read on the forward strand.
TTGCTTGCGCACGCCTAGTTGACAATAAATCAGACAGTTTCACATTGTAATAATCACATACTTTTTGCTGAATATCTTCAACCGTAACCACACGCCGATCGTTTGACCGCAGTAAATCCCTTAGAACATCTTGAGTCGTATCTAAATCGATACGTCTTCCAACAAGTGTTGAATGGGCAACCACACGGTTCAGCGCCCCTTCTAATTCGCGAATATTCGATGAAATACGAACCGCAAGAAACTCTAAAACATCAGCTGGAATTTTGATTTTCAAGGCTTCAACTTTAGATTGCAAAATACCAAGACGCAATTCATAGGTTGTTGGGTGAATATCAGCAACCAATCCCCATCCCAAACGTGAAATAAGACGTTCTTCCATATCTTCAAGGTCTGATGGCGATTTATCGGCTGAAATAATAACTTGGCGGTTATTATCAACCAATGCGTTAAAGGTGTGAAAAAACTCTTCTTGCGTTGTATTCTTACCACTGATGAATTGCACGTCATCAATCATTAAAATATCAACTTTACGAAATCGTTCTTTAAAGGCAACGGTCGTTTTAAAACGAAGGGCAAGAACGAATTCATACATAAATTTTTCGGCAGACATATAAATGACCCGTTTTGACGGATGTGTCTTTCGAATCTGCCACGCAATAGCATGCATAAGGTGTGTTTTACCAAGCCCAACACCACCATAAAGGAAAAGAGGGTTAAAAGGTGGCACATCAGCCTCTGCAATACGGAGCGCAGCCGCATAAGCTAATTCATTTGGCTTTCCTATCACAAAGTTTTCAAAGGTAAACCGTGTGTCAAGCGCGGCCGCGTAATCATCACCTAATTCTTCACCTGCAATGGATTCATTTTGAAAGGGATCAACACGTGCAACCTCAGCGTGTTCAGACTTATTGATTATTTCCTGACGAACAGCAATTGTATAATCTTCAAAATTTGGGAAAATTTCATAACAAAGCCCAAGTAGTTTTTCACCGTGTTGCGTTTGTATACGATCTTTCATGAAACGTGAAGATGCAGCCAGATTTAAGCATCGACCATCATATGAAATAACCTTAAGCGGCGCTATCCAACTGGTATAAAGCGCATCCCCTAAGTCAATCTTAAGCCTTTCACACACATGATCCCATAACGTTTGCACTTGTGTCGGATGCAAAAACACTTGATAGTCTTCGTCTTCTTTTGAAGTTGACATGAATAATAACCTATTCGTTTTCTTTATTTATTCGTTGCTTCGATTGAAAAATCGCTATTATTAAGCTTTATCGTAACATTTTCTTCTTCACCAATTGTTAAACGGTGTGCGCCTGGACTTGTATAGCTTGCAAAAACAATAACACCAGCCCCACTGTAACGTGATGTTCGGATAGGCACGTCATCAAGACGTTGAGATCGAATGAGATCCCATTCAAAAACATCAAGATACCCTGTATTATCAGCTTTTATTTGGGTTGCTTTGGCAAAATAATCTTCAGCTGATAATTTTAAAAGCTCAGCATAAACCTCTTCCTTATAGGGAATTAAAATATGAACTGTTACAGGGGATGAATCATTCACATCGTCAGCCACATAAAATGATACTTTATTAAGCCACACACGTGAAGATTGAAAGGAAGTAAGCGATTTAAAAGTGGATGAAACAACGTCAGCTGCGCATCCCGCAAGCAAACAGCATGAGACGCATAAGATCACATGCGCTCCCTTAAACATCTCGATCATCCCCTAAAATCATATCGATTTGCTGAGCCAATTCAATATCTTTTAAACTAACGCCATTACAATCATGTGATGTAAGCCGAATAAAAACACGATTATTCATATTAGACCATTCTGGATGGTGCTTCATTGATTCACTTAAAAAGGCAACACGCATCATAAACGAAAATGCCATTGGAAAGTTTTCAAATTCCCATACTTTTTCAATGTAATGCCCTTGGTCATCAACATGCCAACTTTTTTTATCGCCTAAAAGCGCACTAATTTGATTATTTTCGAGTTTGTCGACCATTTATTAACCTTTTAGCGTTAAAAATAAGATGAAGGTGCATACAAGGTAACATCCTTAATAGGAAGAATTCCAGAGCTAATTTTATAAATTTATGGCCACGAGGGCATGCCTACAACCAAGAGGGATCACATGAAGACAGCATATTCACGCAAATTACAAATTGCAACGTTACCAAGCATTCAATATCTACAACAGGCCGCACAACGTGCACTTGAAAATGTCCCTGAAAATTTAAAAAATGATGCGCAAAATATTCAAATTATTGTTGAAAACTATGCTGATCAAATCACATTAGGTAGCTTACACATTAAGGATAAGTATGAATTGCTGGGGCTTTATAGGGGAACACCAATCCCCGTTAAAACAATTTTCACCGATTCAAGTTTACCTGATATAATTTATCTCTATCGTTGTCCGCTTGTTCGTTATTCAATCGACAATAATGAAATTCTGGACACCTTAATCCAACAAGTAATGATCCATGAATTAGGTCATCATTTTGGTTGCAGCTACACAAAAAAATAAAGAATAGGCGTCTGAAACCATTGCGTCTGCGCCCTTTTCACCTTAACATTAAACCATAACCACTCTAACTATAATGAATAATGCACGATAAACCATCTGAACATATAAATACAGACGAACATTTACCAACGACATGGCATCCCTATCACCTTGTGGAGCCAAGTCCATGGCCAATGATTGCGGCTCTAGCTACGCTCGTTTTGGCAATTGGCGGTGTACTATTTATGCATAAAATTGATAAAATTGTTTTCTTTATCGGTTTGGGGTTATTAGTCTTTACGTTTTTCGGATGGTGGCGTGATGTAATTCGTGAAGGAAACACAAAAGGTGTTCATACCGTAGCTGTGCAACGCGGTCTTAAAATTGGTATGGGTCTTTTTATTGTTTCAGAAGTCATGTTTTTTGCAGCCTTTTTCTGGGGATATTTTCATAGCGCTCTTAACCCAACGGAGGCAATTGGTGGCGTGTGGCCGCCTAAAAACATTGTAACTTTAGATCCGTTTCACCTTCCTTATTTAAACACGCTTCTCCTTTTGCTTTCAGGGACAACGATAACATGGGCGCATCATGCATTATTGCATGGCGCACAAAAGGATGTTGTGAAAGGGCTCGCGCTTACGGTTGCACTTGGCATGATTTTCACGTGTGTTCAGGGGGTTGAATACCATCATGCGACGTTTGCGCTGAAAGATGGTATTTACCCATCATCTTTTTATATGGCAACAGGTTTTCATGGTGTGCATGTTCTTATCGGCACTATTTTTCTATTTGTTTGCCTTATCCGCACAAAACGAGGCGAATTTTCATCAACCCATCATGTCGGCTTTGAAGCCGCTGCTTGGTATTGGCATTTTGTTGATGTGGTTTGGCTCTTCTTGTTTATATCTATCTATTGGTGGGGTTATCACCCAACGCTTATGCCTTTGCATTAACATCAACAATACAATCTTTTTGATTAAACAGTATTGGCACAGTCATTTCAGCATGTTACCCTAATTCTAGAAAAAAATAGGTAATTATATGCGTCACGAATCAGTTATAACCGCCCCGACTATGGCACAAGCCTTAGCAAAAGTACGCCGAGAACTGGGTGCCGATGCCTTTATTCTAAGTCATGAAGAATCGAATGGTTCCGTTCGCATTACCGCATGCATCGAGGATGAAGAACGTGTTGATGTTCAAGCACGTGTAGCGCGTCATTCAACGACATCATCTGCTTGGCTCAATCAATTACCTGTTAAAAACAAACAACCTTCCACAATAATCAACAGCGCCTCTGATGAGGAAATCACAAACAAAAATACCGATGAACAACGAGAGTTCGCCGCCCCTACAGCAAGAAATCCATTCAAACCAATTGACATTCCAACACGGCGAAAAGATTTAGAAAAACCATCCAACAAAGATGTGCTTTTTGATGAGGCGTTAACGGCAATTGGCGCTGTTTGTGATTTGTCAGATTATCACCAACTTGGTGATGAACTGGGTGAAACATGGCTTCATGCCCTAAACCCTGAATTTAGCAAGCCTCCCATCACATTAACGCCTGCTTTCAATCGCATTATTCCCCATGAATCAAATGGACTTGACTATCTATTATCGCAAACACATATTATATTAGTTGGTTCCCCTGGGTGCGGCAAAACTGTTACAACAGCAAAGTTGGCAGCAATGCTTCTTGATACGGGGAAACGTGTTCGTGTAGTCACCCTTGACACCCTTAAATCAAGTGGTAGTGAACAACTTGCAGCCTATTTAACACCCCTTCAATTAAAACTTCATATTGGCAGCCACCATCTTCTCAATGAAGATACACAAGAAATTACGCTTATTGACACACCTGCCCTAAACATTCGATTAAAAGAAGATCGCGATTATTTAGCGGAGTTAAAAGCACATATAAACACACCACTAACCCTCATCATTCCAGCTGATATGAACCCATTAGAGGTTGATGAAATTGCTTTTGGGTACCATAGCGTTGGTGCTGAATCCCTGATCGTAACGCGTCTTGATCTCGTGACACGTTATGGCACCTTACTACGCGCAACACAAAAAGGATTAACACTTCTCTTAACCTCACAAAGCCCACAACTCGCGCATGAACTAAGTCACATCTCAACAGATTCTATTTTTGATGAAATGGTCAAATTGCATAAGGAAAATCAATGAAATTTTTGAGTTATTTAACCACCTTTTTTTGGCATATATTTTCTGCACATGCCAATGGCATCCCCACACCTTGGCAAATGAATTTCCAAAAAGCGGCCTCTCCCATGATGGAGGGAATTAACCACATGCATAATTTCCTGCTTGTTATCATTACGAGTATTGCTATCATCGTATGTGGTTTGCTGACATATGTTATTTTTAACTTTCGTGCCAGCAGAAACCCAATTCCCAGCAAAACAACGCATAATACCGTGCTTGAAATTATATGGTCATTTATTCCTGTTATCGTCGTCGCACTTATTACGGTTCCATCCATACGTTTACTCTACGAAATGGAAAAACCACATGATCCAGACATGACGGTGAAAGTTATTGGCAAACAATGGTATTGGACATATGAATACCCAACAAAGGACGGAAAAACCATATCATTCGATAGCCGTATGATTGAAGATAAAGATATTAAGGCTGGTCAACATCGATTGCTTGACGTTGATAATCGTATGGTTGTCCCTGTGGGTGCAACTGTTCAATTAATCATTACAGCAGGTGATGTCTTACACAGCTTTGCCGTTCCATCGCTTGGCATCAAAAAAGATGCTGTTCCAGGGCGCATCAATGAAACATGGTTTAAAATCAACCAAGAAGGTGTATATTATGGGCAATGCTCTGAACTGTGTGGAATCAATCATGGATACATGCCAATTGCGGTGCATGTCATAAGCAAATCGGCCTATGAAGAATGGCTTAAAAAGAAACTCGCCAGCGCATAAAAAGTGTACTACAGTAGCCTTGTGTTTAACAAATGTTCTCTAAGTTAAGGTAAAACAACTTATGTCTACACCGACAGGTGCAACACACGCCCACATTGATCATCATGCCAATCCAACAGGCTGGCGTCGTTGGCTCTTTTCAACAAACCATAAAGATATTGGCACCCTTTATTTGTACTATGCTGTTCTTGGTGGAATTTTTGGCTCTGCCCTATCCATGGTTATTCGTGCACAATTAATGTACCCAGGTAGCACGATTCTAACAGGGCAAGCCTACAATGTTGCCATAACGGGTCACGGTTTTCTGATGATTTTCTTTATGGTGATGCCTGCACTTATTGGTGGATTTGGCAATTGGTTCGTTCCCATTTTAATTGGTGCCCCTGATATGGCGTTTCCAAGACTTAATAACGTCAGCTTCTGGTTGATGGTGCCTGCCATCATTTTATTAACCTTATCAATGGTTGTTGGATCGGGTGCAGGGACGGGCTGGACGTTCTACCCCCCTCTCAGTTCTCTTATTGGTCACAACGGCCCTGCTGTTGACTTTATGCTACTCAGCCTACATGTAGCAGGGGCATCATCCATTCTAGGATCCATTAATTTTATTACAACTATTTTTAATATGCGCACCCCAGGTATGACGTTTCATAAAATGCCTTTATTCGTGTGGTCAATTCTTGTCACATCCTTTTTACTACTCCTTTCCGTGCCTGTTCTAGCAGGTGGTATTACGATGTTATTGACGGATCGTAACTTTGGCACCACTTTCTTTGACCCAGCAGGCGGCGGTGACCCTGTGTTGTTCCAACATTTATTTTGGTTTTTTGGGCACCCTGAAGTTTATATTATCATATTACCTGCCTTTGGTATTGTAAGCCAAGTGATATCAACGTTTTCAAAAAAACCTGTTTTTGGTTATCTTGGCATGGCCTATGCCATGGTTTCCATTGGTGTCATGGGTTTTATTGTGTGGGCACATCATATGTTTACGGTTGGTATGGATGCAAATGTGCGCGCCTATTTTACCATTGCAACCCTTATTATTGCTGTTCCAACAGGGGTAAAAGTATTTAGCTGGCTTGCCACAATGTGGGGTGGTTCGATTACTTTTAAAACACCGATGCTTTTTGCGACAGGATTTATTTTGTTATTTACGATTGGTGGTTTAACAGGTGTTGTTCTCGCTAATGCAGAGGTTGATCAAGTTCTTCATGATACCTATTACGTTGTTGGGCATTTTCACTATGTCCTATCAATGGGAGCGATGTTTGGTTTGTTTGCTGGATTTTATTATTGGATTGGCAAAATGTCTGGCTATACCTACAATGAAACACTTGGTAAAATTCATTTCTGGCTCACCTTTGTTGGTGTTAATGTCTTATTTTTCCCGATGCACTTTGCGGGTCTATCAGGTATGCCAAGGCGCATCCCAGATTATCCAGATGCCTATGCTGGCTGGAACTACATTTCATCTATTGGCGCGTTTATGTCTGGATTTTCGGCTCTCTTCTTTTTCTATGTTGTTTACCGCATTTTCAAAGATAAAAATAAATGTTCAAATAACCCATGGAATGCTGTTGATGGTGAGCAAACACTTGAATGGACATTACCATCACCACCATCATTTCACACATTTGAAACACAACCACGCATTTCATAATGATAAACCAAAGCTGCTATGATGCGCATCCATCTGACTACTGGATGCTTTTAAAACCCCGTGTCATGTCACTTGTGATCTTTACAGCCCTTTGTGGCATGGTACTTTCGCCTGGGCATATTCATCCCTTACTCGGGTTTGGTGCTCTTTTATGCATTGCAATTGGAGCAGGTGCATCAGGATGCCTTAATATGTGGTGTGAAATTCACCGCGATGCCCAAATGAAGCGAACCAAAATGCGCCCCTTGCCTGATGGTCGCATCGACCCTGATTCAGCGCTTGCGTTTGGCATTATTCTATCTGTTTTGTCAACCTGTCTCCTTGGACTTATTACCAACTGGTATGCAGCAGCGTGGTTACTTACTACAATTTTATTTTATGTTTTCGTATATACACTCTATCTTAAACCACGCACGTCACAAAATATAGTCATTGGCGGCGCAGCGGGCGCCCTTCCCCCTGTTATTGGCTGGATCTGCGTAACAGGCACAACGGATACAACCTCTTGGCTTCTTTTTCTTATTATATTTTTATGGACACCAGCCCATTTCTGGGCACTTTGCCTTGAACAAAATGACGACTATCATCAGGCGGGTTTACCGATGCTCCCCATCACCCATGGTGATGATGTCACACGCCGCGGTATATTACGTTATGCATTTTTAACCTTTCTTGCCAGTTTAGCACTTTGGTATGTTGGGCATTTTGGTCTTACTTATTTAGCATCGGCGGGCGTATTAGGTTTTTTATTTATTGCTGAATCATATCGTGTTTATTATCAAAAAATATCCAGTCGAAAACTCTTCTTCCTTTCAATTCTTTATTTATTCTTGCTTTTTCTCAGCATGGTTATTGATCATTTTATACGAATTTATGTTGTTTCTTAGCTTTCATCTTTAGGTTCGTTTATAAATCTGCTATGAATAATGTATAAGTATAATGACAGCTTTCCTATGAAACGTACTCTCTCACCTAATGATATTATCTCAAACCATGATTTTCTAGTCATGCGTCAATCGTTTCAAACCGAGCTCATGCAAACAAAACGTAATCGCCGCATCCCTGTTGCTGATGATGTAACGTTCTATTTTGAAAACCACACAACATTGTGGTGGCAGGTTCAGGAAATGCTCCGCGTTGAACAAGGCGGGCATGAACAATTGCAAGATGAATTATCGGCTTATGCCCCCCTTGTGCCACAGAAATTTGACGATGGATCAATGGAACTCGTTGCGACCTTTATGATTGAAATTGAAGATATTGAACGTCGTTTTCGTGTTCTCTCCCAATTAGGTGGGATTGAACATAGCATCATTTTACATGTCAATGAACAATCCATTCAAGCAGTACCTGAAAATGATATTGAACGCACGAATGAATTTGGAAAAACATCCGCTGTCCATTTTATTCGTTTTAGACTATCTACGCCTATGATTAACCAATTTAATCGCCCTGAATCAACAGTCACACTGGAAATTACACATCCACACTATGCCCATCAAACAATTCTATCAGATACACAGAAAAGCGCCCTCGCGCATGATTTTATTTAATGGAGATATTTATGTTTAGAACGTTACGCATACTCAGTTTGTTTTTATTAGTCACATCTTTCAGCATGGCATCCGAAAATACATCCATACAAGCCGTGGTTGTTACCAAATATGCTGAAGGTAAACAAGACGAAGCCAAAGCGTTGCTTGATGAAATGGAAAAAAAATATGTGCTCGAAGCACTTTATATGAAAGGCGTTTTATATATCAATGGCTGTTACAACAATGGCATTCGAAACCCACGTGAAGCCAGTATCTATTTTGCAAAAGCGGCTTCCCTCAATTATCCTCCTGCCCTTGCTGCACTCGCTGATAGTTTTCTTGATGGAGACGGCACACAAAAAGATGAAAAAGAAGCCTTTCGCCTCTACAAAAAAGCCGCCGATCTAGGAAATGGTGCTGGTCAGTTTAATGTGGCAATTCTATATCGTGATGGTACGGGAACAAAAAAATCAACATTAAAAGCACTCCATTATCTTGATTTAGCAGCTGAGAATGAATCACTTGGCGCACTCCGTGAAGATGCACAAAAATTGCATGATGAAATCCTTGCATCATGGAAATCAAAGTGATCTCTGATTCCCTTGCAATACAAAAGAACACCCTTATTCGTTTATGGTTGTGGGGTATTTTCATCCTTATTTTAGCGATTGTGATGTTAGGCGGTGCAACACGCTTAACACATGCGGGTCTCTCCATTGTTGAATGGAAGCCCATTTCAGGGATAATTCCCCCCTTTACGCTTAGCGATTGGATGCTTGAGTTCGAACGCTATAAAGCATCGCCAGAGTACCTGATTATTAATAAAGGGATGCGACTTGCCGATTTTAAATTCATTTTTTGGATGGAGTATTCGCATCGTCTATTAGGACGATTCATCGGTTTGTATGTTTTTATCCCCATGCTTTATTTCTGGGCACGTGGGATGCTGTATACAAAATTAAAATATACATGCGTCATATTACTTATTCTTGGTGGGCTACAAGGCGCCATGGGTTGGTATATGGTAAGAAGCGGCCTCGTCAACAATCACCACGTAAGCCCCTTTCGCCTAAGCGTTCATTTATTGATGGCATTTGCTTTGGCTGCGGTTGTTTTGCTTGCACTTCGTCGTTTTTATGTATATCCAAGCACTCGCCCTAACAACAAATCACAGCTATGGCACATCTTAAATCTTATCCTTATTATCATCACAATTTTTTATGGCGCCCTTGTTGCAGGACATAAAGCGGGCTTTATCTATAACACATTCCCGCTGATGGAAGGGGTATGGATCCCCTCAGAATGGTTATATCTTACCCCCTTATGGCGTAATTTTATTGAGAATGCAGCAACTATCCAATTTATTCACAGACAACTGGCATATCTTATTCTGATATCAACAAGCCTTGGCATTTGGATGCGGTGGATTTCACCTTGGTATGGAATGGTAGTTATCGTCCAACTTTTATTGGGGATATTAACACTTCTCTATAACGTTCCGATCCTTTTAGGAACCTTGCACCAAGGATGGGCACTTATTGTTTTTAGTGTTGCTTTTTGGTCATTAACGCATCGGACGCGGATACAAATTTAAGGATTTACGTACCTCACCCAATGTTTCAGCCGCTATTGAATTCGCATAATCAGCGCCGCGTGCCAAAATCCGATCCATTTCCATCTGATCGGCTAATAGGCGTGTTAACTTATCGCGAATAGGGCGAAGGTGCTCAATCAAAACATCTGTTAAAGCGGCTTTGAATGAGGAAAAGTACTGCCCTTCAAACTCACGGCATACATCGTTAATAGAAATACCACGAAGCGATGCGTAAATTCCCATTAAATTCTTTGCTTCAGGACGATCAGCAAGATCATCCACTGTCGCAGGAATAGGATCTGAATCTGTTTTTGCCTTTCGAATTTTTAAAGCGATCATATCATCATCATCCAATAAATGAATGCGTGAATAATCAGATATATCCGATTTGCTCATTTTCTTGGTACCATCTCGAAGGCTCATCACACGCGCCGATTGCGCAGGCATAACAGGCAGTGGCAATGTAAATAAATTAGTTTTTATATAATTATTAAAAGCGCCCGCTATATCACGCGCCAGTTCAACATGTTGCTTTTGATCATCCCCTACGGGTACATGTGTTGCCTTATAAAGCAAAATGTCAGCAGCCATCAATACAGGATATGCATATAAACCTAAGTTTGCTTGTTCCTTATTTTTACCTGCTTTATCTTTAAATTGAGTCATGCGATTCAACCAGCCCAATGGTGTCACGCAATTAAAATACCAAGCAAGTTCTGTATGGGCTGGCACGTGGCTTTGGGCAAATATATAACTTTTATCAGGATCGATGCCACATGCCACATAGGCTGCCGTAATTAGGCGCGTATGTTCATACAAATCATGTGCATCATCCGCTGTTGTTAGCGCATGTTGATCAACAATACAAAAAAGATGTTCATCAATTGTATGAACCATGGATACCCAATTTTGAATGGCACCAAGATAATTACCAAGATGAATATTACCTGTTGGACGAATACCTGAAAGAATGCGTGTTGTCATAACGGTTAGCCAATACCCTTAATTTTTTTTCTTTGAATCTTCATATGGGTTTTTTTGCGACTTAAATTGAAAACGTATGGGAACAGCAGGCAATTTAAAATCACGGCGCATCGCATTTGTCAAATAACGCACATACGAATCAGGCAAATCAGCTGCCTTTGTACAAAAGACACGAAACGTCGGGGGACGTGACTTAATTTGCGTCATGTATTTAAGACGAATCCGATGCCCAGATATAATTGGTGCAGGGTGCGTATCAGTTGTAAATTGGAGCCATTCGTTCAATTTTGCCGTTGAAATACGCGTGTTCCATAGTTTTTCCATGGTAATGACACTATCCATCAATGCCTTGAAATTTTGATTATTAAGAGCGGATAACGGCACACATACCAATCCACGCGCTTGCGTCAGTTGAATCTCAAGTTGTTCATGAATATGTTTAAGAACAGCATCGGGATGCTTTACACAATCCCATTTGTTAAGAGCAATGATAAGACCACGCCCTTCCTCCAAAACATTGGATGCTAACATTAAGTCTTGTTTTTCAATCAATTCATCCATTGGTATCGATGCATCAATGACAAGCACTGCAATTTCAGCAAATTTCATCGTACGCTCAGCATCAAAGATCGCAAGCTTTTCAACCGCACCATCTACTTTGCTTTTGCGGCGAATACCTGCCGTATCAACAAGTTCAATTTGACGCCCTTTATAAGACCATTCAAACGCAATGGAATCACGTGTGACACCAGGGTAATCGGCGGTTAATTGGGCATCTTCTTCAAGCAACGCATTAACAAGTGTTGATTTACCAACATTCGGACGTCCGATAATTGCCAATTTTAACGTTCGGTTTGGTAAGGGAACATGTATACCGTCTTCATTATCATTAACATCTGAATCCCAATGATCCTCATCCTCTCCATCATCATCATAATCAACAGAAATATGGGCGGATAAAGCCTCTTCAAGATCACCCAAACCTGTCCCATGTTCAGCTGATATGGCAATGACATCACCAAGCCCAAGGCTATGTGCATCACTAATGCCTGCATCCGCTTTATTTCCCTCGCATTTATTAACGAGAACTAAAACAGGTGCTTTTTGCTGGCGTAATAAATTCGCCAAATCTTGATCATAAGGCGTGCACCCTAGTCGACCATCAATAACAAACAAAACAACCGTTGCTTCACTGAGTGCGCGCATGGCTTGACGGCGCATCCCCTCCGTAACGATCGCAGGCTGATCACCCTCCCCTGGGTCAAAAAGCCCTGGTGTGTCTGTTAGCTTAAAGGACATACCAGCAAACGTCACATCAGCCACTTTGCAGTCCCGTGTTACCCCTGGTTGGTCATAGACCAACGCAACACGGCGCCCTACTAAACGATTAAACAATGTTGATTTACCAACATTTGGACGACCAACAATCGCAACGAGCGGTTTATCACCATGCGTCATATCACCCGATGTTTTAACGAAGGGCATGGATCACCGCAGCATCTGTCATAACAAACAATGTTTTCTGAGCCACAATTGGCGCTAAAAAGATTGGACTGCCAATTTTTATCGTGTTTGCAACCTCACCGTTTGTTGGGTTAATACGCACGACCTCACCTTTACTCGATGTCACAACTAAAGTATTCCCTGCCATAATAGGACCTGCGTAATGAATAATTCCTTCATCAGCATCAATACGTGGTAAACCTGCAACCCAATGAACAGAACCCGATTTTCGGTCAAGACACACAAGTTCGCTCATATTTGTTAAAACAAACAAATAATCACCTGAAATAACAGGCGTTCGAATACCACCAAGCTCTTTTTGCCATTGACGCACACCTGTTTTGAAATCAATACAGGTCATACGACCACCATGGCTAATAATAAAAACTTGGTTATCATCAATAACAGGACGCGCACGAATATGTGGAATGCTGGTCACGGTATCAATACGCGCAACGGGCGTAATTGTGTCAGACCATAAGACTTGCCCATTAACGCTGTTTAAGGCATGTACCTCACCTGATGTATAGGCAACAATGACTGTATCCCCATAACAAGCAACCTTACCACCACCCAGTAATAATGCTGATTCAGGTATACCACTGTGCGTCCAAAGGGTATCACCCTTTTCAACAGAAAGGGCAAATAATTCATTGTTAATTGCTTGCACGTAAATACGTCCATCTTTTACAGATGGCGCGGCACGAAAGGGTGCAAACCCTGATTTACGCCATATTTCTTCACCTGTATCGGTTTTTAAAGCCATCACATCACCAAAGGCTGTAGCAACATACAGAATACCTTTTTCAACGGCAACGCCCCCGCCAAGAGTATCGTGTGAATTTTCTTCAGGTGATGTTGGTTTTTTCCAAACTTCTTCACCTGTTTTAAAGGATAAAGCCGTTACATTACCCTGCGCATCCATCGTATAAACATGACTTTCATCTGTGATTGGCGTCGTCAACAAGCGTTGTTCATCATTTGATCCTGAACCTACATCTTTTTGCCAAACAGGTTCAATTTTATCACCAAGGGCAACGTGCGTGAGTACGTGATTAACCGTGCCACCAACCTGCGCCCATTCTTTATTTTCGATTGGCGCTGGAATCATTATTGACTGACTTTGATTCATTTTATCAGGCGTTAATGCTGTTACGAAATTCAAGAAAGCGACACGATCACCAGGTAAGGGCGTTCTATCTTTCGTATCGCACGCTGCACACAGTAGTGATCCCGCTAAAATGTAATAAAACTTTTTCATCGACGTTTTTAACCTCATTGGTGAGTGGCGTCCCCGGCGGGATTCGAACCCACGGCCTCAGGATTAGGAATCCTGCGCTCTATCCGGCTGAGCTACGGGAACTTAGGGAATACAAGACACTATAAATATATTACTTGAACGTAGGCGATTTTTGGCTTTTTGTCTAGTTCTTATGTTTATAAACAGATAATCTACGGTAATTTAAGGACGGGTTCATGTTTATAGACACGAATATAACGACATAAAATCCGCTCTATACAAAAAGCTAAAAAAGTCGCTACCATAATTCCGACCAATGCATAAGTCACAGGCGTATCATGCGCCATCTTAACCATCCACAGCGCCCATTCAGGCGTCGTAAAAAAAGCCGCTTTTAAATCAATTTGATTCGCACCAGGTGATGTAACAGGGTTCTTCCCTCCCAAGTACAAGAAGTGATAAGTGAATTTTGAACAAATCAAAAGAATAACACTTGCACCCATAAGCCCTAAATAAGGTCGCGGAATTCGATAACTAAATTTCACACCAAATTGTGATCCAAAAGCACTACCAAACAAAAGAATCAAAACAAGTACATAATCGCTTGGTGACCTGCCAAATGCATGCACAATAGTTACAACCGTTGTAATAGCAAATGCAGCAAGAAGCGTCGTTCCCGCCACAACAGGACTGGATCGCCCAATCAAATAATACACAATAGGCATAATAAATAAACTATTACTTCCACCCAAGGTCGATGTCAGCATCCCCGTTGCAATGCCAACAAAAATGGGGACGAGGATACTCATTTCTACACGGGCACGGGTAAAAATACGATGAAACGGTAAATAAATCATCCAATGACGCATCAAAACAGATCGATCAGGGCGCTGTGGATGCGTGATCAAACGAATATTTTGGTAAAGCATTAAAAGCCCAAGCGCCCCCAACACAACGATCGTGATAACCGTTAATTTTTGTGCTGCTGTAATATTAGTTGCAACCAATTCAAGTACAAAAAACTCACCAAAAGCCCCAACAACACCGCCAATAAACAAATACCATGCCAAGGCAAAATCAACATCACGTTGTCGCCAATAGGAAATAAATCCCATAAAATTTGTTCCGATTGAATTATTAAGCTGGGATGTAACAGCAACAAGCGGCGGTATACCAACCATAATGAGCATTGGCGTTACAACAACCCCTCCCCCAATACCAAGCATACTTGAGACAAGACCTCCCATCATCCCTATGATAAACACAACAAAGGGGTTCATAACATGATCAGCAATAGGAAATAAAATATCAAACGTCATACAACCATAGTGCCTGATAATAAAGAAAAAGTCACGACCTTGATTGTTTCGCTTACCCCTTTATTGATTAATCTTAACAGACGTTTCAGCGTCCTAAATTCGATTCTCCTTTTGCACATAAACCATACCGCCCATTGAACGTTTCAAATAAAGCCCACCCAACGTTGCACCCTTAAACGTCGGGTGCATCATTTGTGCCGCGACACGGTCAATAAGATCATCAGGCGCACCATAGGATTTTGGTGAAAATTCTTTTAGCAGACGCACAAGAATACGACGCCTTAACACAAGATGCTGCGCCTGAAATGCGACAAGTGGAAACAAGGAAAGGCTATGTGCATTGAAAAATGTTGTAGCACTTTCATCTAGAAAATCATCTATGGCTTGCAGCTTTTGAATACTAGCAGCGATAGCATCTGCCTTTAAAATACCTGAGTCCTCAAACGTATTTAAAGCATGACGCAAACGAATACGCTCAAACTTAGAATTTTCATTACTGGGGTCTTCATGCCATGCAATCCCAAACGATTTCATCGTTTCAATCAAACGCACCTTAGTGATAGACAATAAGGGGCGAATCAATAACCCACACGGCGTTTGGGTCTGCACCCGCATCGACGACAACCCCTTTAAGCCCGATCGATGCGCTAAACGCATAAAAAATGTCTCAACCTGATCACCTTGATGATGCGCCGTTAATAATGTTTGGATATTATTCATTTGACACCAATCCCAAAGCAGTCGATAGCGATGATGGCGCGCTTCCTCCTGAATTTTTGTGGTTGGAATGTCATCATGCTGCCATGTTAGAATTCTGTGCCCAATTCCCTGTTCAACCAATAAAGCATGCACTGCATTTGCCTCCACCGTTGAATCAACCCGTAATTGATGATCGACGGTAAGTGCTATCATCGAAAGCCCATGGCGCAATGCATAACGATGCGCTAATAACGTAAGTGCCAAGCTATCAACACCACCTGAAACAGCAACAACAAAAGGCGCACTCAATGAAAAGGGAGCCATAAGCCCCCCAAATTCATGATCTGTAATTGGTTCACAAGCATCCATTATTGATGACTCAAAAAACGCTCAGCTTCGAGGGCAGCCATACATCCCTGCCCCGCTGCCGTTACGGCCTGACGGAAAACTT
>CANKZX010000002.1 GCA_947488275.1 Alphaproteobacteria bacterium
TGGCGAATTCTTTAGTGAAAGGGGCATTAGACACAGCAGACGCAGGCATTAATACGCATTTCAGAAACCTTACCTTCTTAACAGGCATTAAACGTGATGCCTTTATGGAATTATTTGGCATGGCACAATTAGCGCATCAGGCGGGACTTGATACACGAAAGAATCCAAGTAATCACGTGGCTAGTCATGTTTCCGGAAGCGAAGAAGACGCAATGGAGCTAGACACATCAAACACTTCCATATCAACAACATATCATATTCCAAATGAGACTTCAGCCGTTTTGATGGATGTTACGCATACAAAAGTTGAAGAAAAGAATGGTGATGATGTTGTGGAAATTATTGATGACGCTACCGTATCGAGCACAACGCAGAGAGAAGAGGGTAATTTCAAATCAAAATTACTTGCAAAAAGTACGTCAATAACCGTGGCATCTGAGTACAATTGGACAGAAGTATTCGTTTTATCAGATGGAAGAGAAGTTAAACGTGAACCAGGAAAAATAACAGTAACGTCATACTCCAACAAAGGTAATAAAAAATTTGATTGCCGATATATCGATATCTTTAAAATTGAAGGAAAAGCTGCACATACAATTACTATTCCTGTTCAATCCACAAGAGAAGAATTTATTCGTCTCTTGGAGCAAACAAAACTTTATGGTCAAACGACTTCTGCACCTAAAAGAACTATAAATAGGAGAGCCTCAACAGGAAGCACTTCATCTGATTCAGGCAGGGGAGTGTCAATCGAGACTAAAAAAAACGATACCAAAAAAGAAGATTGTACGTGCACAATTTGCTAGTATATCGTTAATGAATGCAGGTATACTCATTTTCCGTTATGACAACTTTACGAAGCACATGTGATCCAGTGACTATTAACAACAAAATGACAGCCGCTGGATCATCACATCTACTTCGTAAACTCATAATGACGGTAGGTTATGCACAATCAATGCTTTCCTCTGCCATCGCCGAACAACCGACTCCCCTTGCACCAATTATTGTTACGGCACAGCGCCCACCTGCTGATCTTTCAAAAAAAACAATTACGGCAAATGACATACGCGCGAATCATTATGAACATGTAACTGATGCCTTAACCGCTGTACCAGGCGTTTATGTAGCACAGCAAGGCAGTCAAGGGCAACCCACTGCGGTCTTTATTCGTGGCGGCAATTCAGAACACACCAATGTGACAATCGATGGCATAAAGGCAAACGATCCAACAGATCCATCAGGTGCCTTTAATTTTGCTGGTCTTGGCACGGAAGGCGCCGCCTCCATCACCGTATCTAAAGGAACCTCAATTGCCGATAGCACTCTGAATGCCTTATCGGGGGATGCCCTATCAGGGAGTGTTGCTATTGACACCAAACGCGGAACAGGTACCCCCACCATCGACACATTGCTTGAAGGTGGATCGTTCAACACATATTTGATAAATACAGGCATACAAGGGGCAACAGACGCAGCCGATTACCATATTCGATTTGCACATGAAGGTAGTCGTGGCACACGAACAACACCACTTTATCTGCGCACAACCCCTCGTCAATCAGGCAAAGACCCATCGGATCGTATGAGTTTTATCGCACGAACAGGTACTGCCTTTAATGATACCTGGCGCGTCAATGTGTGGAATCGGGTGCAAAAAGCCAACGCCTTTTATGCCGACGCTTATCGCGTTAATCCTGCCCGCCTTAGCACAACCGATACAGGGTTTCATCGTGCTGAAATTGAAGGCACACCAGGACACCATAAAACAACGCTTGGTTGTTCGCACGCACAAACAGATCGTACGGTGAAAAACGCACATGACCCCTTTGTTGACGAAAGCACCTACACAGGTCGGATTCAGACCCTTTACACTAAAAATGACATTCATGTGAATAAGCACTACATCACCCACGTGCAGTTAACAACTGAACGTCAGGAATATCAGGCAGAAAATGCAATTCATCAAACAGTCAACGCCCATGCGATTCATCAAACAGCAGCTATCGGACACACCATCAAACCAACAGATGCGTGGTTAATTGAATTATGGGGAAAATCACATCATCATCGCGCCTTTAAACAGCGTTATAGTACAAAGGCTCTGACACGGTATGTGTTAAAACAAACAGGAATGACGATGCTTGCAAGCTATAGCACAGGCATTCGCGCACCAAGTTTAGCACAATTAAATGACCCTCTATCAGGAAATGGGGCCCTTCGCCCTGAAGCATCAAAGGGATATGATATTGGGTTTGAACAGGATATCATCACAAAACGATTAACAACAGGCAGCACCTATTTTGTGCAGAATTTTCATGATTTGATTGAAAATCAACATATTACCTATGATCAATGGAAATATAGCAATGTAGGGCGGGCAAAAACCCATGGTGTTGAGTCATTTATATCAGCAACCCTTGCTAAACCGTTGATGATTCGCCTTGAACACACATTTTTACATGCAAAAGACGCGATACAAAATAGGCAACTGATGCGGCGCCCGATGCATAAAATCGGGGCTCAAGTCATTATCACCGTCACCGATGCGTTACGTTTAGGGGCGGGCTGGATTAAATATGGCAAATACGCTGATTTCAACCCTCAAACCCAAGGTCGTATTTATAAAAATGGTAGAGGCATCATGCGTTTATGGGCAACCTACAACCTGACAACAGATACAACGCCCGCAACAGATAACGTATCCAAATCATCACCTCATACAGAACTTTTTGCCCGCATTGAAAACGCAACCAACACATATTATGAATATCCTGTTGGTTTTACGGCACCAGGTATTGCAGTATACGTCGGTGCGCGCTTTCAATTTGGATAAGAATCAAAAAAACCCTTGACCATAAAGCCAAGGGTTTAATTTACGCCATTGCCTTTTAAAAAAGGCTAGAAAAACTACTCTACAACAGTAATTGCAACACGGTTTTGTGCGTGCGCTACGTCTGTTGTTCCTGGAACTTGTGGACGATCTTTACCATAAGAAATTGTCTTCAAACGATCAGCAGCAACACCATCTTTTACAAGCTGTTGTTTCGCAGCAGCGGCACGCTTCGCACCAAGTGCACGGTTGAAATCAGCTGTACCACGAACGTCGCAGTGACCTTCGATTGTTGCTTTTGTTGCTGGGTATGTCTTCAACCATGTTGCTTGTTCAGCAGAGATTTTCTTTGCTGCAGGGCTGAGTGTTGATTGGTTGAAATCAAAGAAAACGCGATCACGGCGATTTGCTTTGAAGTCAGCTGGTGAGCCAGGTGTTGCATGAACAGTAACGTCCATGTTATCTGATCCTGAATCGCTACAAGCGCTTACTAATAAAGCTGCACCTAACAATGCAATAATTTTATTTTTCATCATAAATTCCTATCTGTTGTTCAGTAATGATACTATTGAAACATAATAAACTTAACAAATCGTTTAAAATTCGGGAAGCCTCTTGTTTGTTTTTTAGATAAAGTTGTTTTAATGGTGTATATAAAATGCCACACATTAACGTGATGTGTCCTTCAATGTGAAGATTTTAGAACAGTATGGACATGTTACGTCATTTTTACTGGTTAAGTGAAGATATATTGTGGGGTGCCCCGTACATTTTTTATGGGTGTGTATTTCATCTGTCGATTTACCATTGCACTGAACGATTTTCTTGCTAGCATGAATGTTTTCCATGACGTTTCTTTCACGTTAAAGGTGTTCGCGCCGTTCGATTTTCTTCTGCAGCAGCAATACGCCGTACAAAAGGGCTTCTGCGGTAGGTGGGCACCCTGGCACATAAATATCAACAGGAACGATCGTGTCACATCCACGCACAACCGAATACGAATAATGATAATACCCACCGCCATTTGCGCAGCTTCCCATTGAAATGACCCACCTTGGTTCAGGCATTTGATCATAGACTTTTCGAAGGGCGGGCGCCATTTTATTTGTTAATGTACCTGCCACAATCATAACGTCTGATTGCCTTGGGCTTGGGCGAAAAACAACACCAAAACGATCCATATCATAACGACTTGCTGCGGCTTGCATCATTTCAACAGCACAACATGCCAAGCCAAATGTCATTGGCCAAAGGGAGCCGCTTTGCGCCCAGGCAGCAAGCGTATCAAATTTTGTTAAGATATACCCTTTATTCGATAATTCCGTTGTTGTGGCATCAAACAGTGCCTTTTCGTCCTGCATGTGTTGCGGTACGTATGAACGCAATTCCTCTAACGTTAATGCCATTCAAGGGCTCCCTTTTTCCATTCATAAATAAACCCAATAGTAAGAACACTTAAAAAGATCATCATGGATGTAAAGCCAAACCAGCCAATTTTTTGCAAAGTGATTGCCCATGGAAATAAAAAGATAATTTCGATATCAAAGATAATGAAAAGAATTGCAACAACATAGAATTGCACATCAAAGCGCCCACGGGCATTGTTTTCGGGCAAATCAAATGCATCAAAACCACATTCATACGGTTTTTGTTTTTCTGCATAGGGTGTTTGTTTACCGCGAAGCCACGATACAATCATAAGGGCAATCGCAAGACCTGCGGCCAACCCTACAAACACAAGAATAGGAAGATAATTCTGTAAATCGCGCAGCATTTCACTAAATGAGTAATGATTATAGATACTATTCATCATCACGGATTTTCAGAAAAAGGTCAATGGTCAAGCCGTCATTCTTTGGGCATTTCATCAATGAATCAAGATCTTTAAAATTGACATTTCTTATTTTTTTCTTATTATGGTTGAAATTTTATTCTTTGGTGTATTTTTCCATTATCAGTATTTCCTTCTATAATTACGATTTAATATAGTAAAATATTATTTCTTGATTTTTGTACATAAAAAATAAAAATAAAATAAGGAAAAAACGCGCACAAACATCACCTATCGTGATATGGCGTTAACGGCAGGCGGACCTGCCCTGGCGGGGATGTTTATTTATTTTTATGGTGAAAATGGGGCGCGAAATGCTTGGCAGCAAGGCACAATTAATACCGTTATCACAACAAAAGAAGGGTATACGTGGCTAAGGATTAATCCAACCTATAAAGACTGGTTTGATGGCGCTTCTTTTCAGGTGCCATTAGCGTGCAAATTGACATCGGATTATAACATGCCAATTGCCCTTAGCCCCTATATTTTATACCGCTGTCAAGAACTGATGAAACGATTGTTTCCAACCGCGGTTGAATCTAAACTGAAACAACGGTTCAGCACCCCGGTTGAGGCTATTTTAGGCGCAGGGGTTATGGTGGCTGCTATCAGTATCGCGTTTCAGGCTGCCTTTGATTTTTATAAAGGGTCGATTAAAGAATATAAAAATTACACCCAAATGATGACGCCTTTTTTGTTTGTTTTTATTTTTATGGATATGTGGTTGCGGTATGATGATTTAAAAACATGGGCTTTGTCTCGTAAAGAAGGGGAATCAACATGAATTCATGCTTATCCTCAGGAAATTACCATCGTTTGCGTTTTAAGGCAGACTGTTGCAATTATCCATCATTCTATGATTACATAATTTTTATTTCAATTTAAAGTAAAAAATAAATTACTTAAAGTATAATTATTTATAAACTTATTATTGGATATTCTATATGCCCCCAAATATATCCCCAGATGCCCTCGGCTGTCAATCAATGCAATTACCCTCAAATGAACAACAAAGTCGCTCAAATCCTATATTCCTGAAGATTTATGGATGATATTAAACGCCACGAAATGGAAATATGGCGTCCCCTACGGGAGTCGAACCCGTGTCTACACCGTGAGAGGGTGGTATCCTAGGCCACTAGACGAAGGGGACATGCATCTAACTGTAACAGTTTGCATCTCCATAGATAACGAACATTTATAGACAAATCAATCTTTTTCTGTATAAGATCATATGAAATGGAGTCAATTAAGCGACCTCAAACGTATTTACATGAGGATACCGCACAGGGATTAACCCATGATGGCACGCGTGTTCTTTGTTTTTATTTACGATAAAAACATACCTAATCTTTATAACTGAAAAGTTACTTTATGAAAAAACACCTTGATACCTTTCTTTCCTTAAACCATAAAAAAGCAGATATGCTTTCTGTTACCCATATCACAGATGAAACGCATTATTATCAAGCGCGTGGCGGAAAAGACAAGGACGGCATCAAATGTAGGGCTGATCCTTGTTCAGCTAGTACCACCGAAGGTTTCTATCTTGAGATCATTTCTGATGGTGTTAACGTTTACGGATCAACGCCGTCTCTTAATCAATTGCCTGCTTTGTGTGATCGGCTTGTGGATCAAGCAAAGGCACTCAAACCTTATCAACTTATTGATTTTAAAGATCAGGCTAAGCTATCAACTGGTGGCGTTGTTTCCGCACAACCACAGTCATCATTATCACCGCGTGCTATTCAGGATACGCTATGTGATTATAGTAACGATTTAATGACCAATGGCATCTATACAAGCGAAGCCACCTGTTTTCAGATTTATCGTGAAAGCCTTCTTGTCAACACCTATGGCGCAACCGTCAGGCAAGAAATGCATGCGTCTGCATTGCATCTTTCCGCCACCGCCGAAAAGGATGGCGAAACACAAACGCGATCGAATGGTTTCAATTGTTTGCAAATACCGCTTGAAGATCAATTTAAGGATGCAAGCCAGGATTGCGCCCGTATTCGGGAACAAGCTCTTGAACTTATTCATGCAGATAATTGCCCTGATGGTATGATGGATCTTGTCCTGGCACCTGACCAATTATATTTGCAGGTTCATGAATCAATCGGGCATCCGTTAGAACTTGACCGCATTCTTGGGGATGAACGTAATTATGCAGGTTTTAGTTTTGTTCAGCTCCAAGATATAGGAACCCTCAAATATGGCGCCCCTTTATTGAATGTAACGTTTGACCCACACATGTGGTCAGAGATCGCAACGTATATGTTTGATGATACAGGGCTCAAGGCGCAGAAAATGCCTATTATTAAGAATGGTCAGTTGGTGCGTGCACTTGGGGGTCGTGATAGTCAGTATCGTTGCGATGTTCCAGGTGTGGCATGTGCACGTCAAACATCATGGAATCGCGCCCCTATTGATCGTATGGCAAATCTGAATATTGAACCTGGCGAGTCATCCTTTGATGATATGATAGCCTCTGTTGAACATGGGATTTATATGGAAACAAATCGGTCGTGGTCAATTGATGATTATCGGCGGAAATTTCAATTTGGCACCGAATATGGGCGCTTAATTCAAAATGGTAAGCTAGGTGCAGTTGTCAAAAATCCTAATTATCGGGGAATTACCCTCCCCTTTTGGCACGCGCTTAGTCATGTTGGCAATGCGGATACGCAAAAAATATCGGGTACGTTATGGTGTGGAAAAGGGGAACCTAATCAAATTGTACGTGTTGGGCATTCTGTACCTGTATGTGTTTTCAAGGGGATTGATGTTTTTGGAGGGGCTGCATAATGTTTCAATGTTTTGATCAAAGTTTTGAAAGTGTCGCTGCGCATTGCCAACTCGATGAAGCCTTTTCCCTATCTATTCATGCAGAAGAAAGCGATTATATTCGTTTTAATCATGCACGTGTACGACAAACTGGACATGTTAGCCAGGCGGAAGCGACATTATTTTTTCAAAAGGCATCGATGAAAAGCTTAACATTATCGGTATCATTAACGGATGACGTTTCGTTAAACACGAAACGGCTGTGTGATGCCCTTATTAAGGCACGCCACTTAACTGAAACCGTACATGATGATCCATATCTTGTACCATTTACTTTATGTGAAAGTAGTGAGGCAAGATTTCAAGCCACTTTACCACCTGTTGAAGAAACGGTGGCTTTCATTGCGCAAACAGCACACGATCTTGATCTTGTTGGTTTGTTAACCCAAGGGCGGGTTTTTCGTTATGTCCGCCATACGAAAGGCACACGGCATACCTTTGAAACACAATCACTGGTTTTTGATTATTCCCTTTATGGTGAACGCACAAGTGAAGGACACATACAATCCGTTAAGCAAGTTGTTTATGTAACCTGTGACGCACATGCATTAATTGCCGAAAGCCTTACAAAGGCAAGGCGGCAGCTTTGCGATCTTTCAAAACCAACAGTCGTGTTGGCGCCAAGTCATTATCGTGTGTATTTGGAGCCTGCTGCCGTCTGCGATATTATGTCATTATTTTCTTGGAATGGAGTTGGGGCTTCCTCTTATAAAAAAGGGGCATCAGCCTTAACGCAATGGATTGATGGCAAAGTGAACTTATCGCCCTCCATTAGTTTTTCAGATGATTTTACACTTGGTTTAACGCCACGCTTTAATAGCAATGGCGAATGTGCGCCTGCATGCCTACCTATTGCCGATAAAGGACGTTTTTCACAGATGATTGTGAGTAGCCGAACGGCAAAAGAATATGGGCTAGAGTCAACGTGCGCAACAAATGGTGAAGGATTGCGGTCAATACATATGACGCCAGGAGGGCTTAAGAAAAAAGATATTTTAAAGGCTCTTGATACAGGAATTTATATTTCAAACGTGCATTATTTAAATTGGAGCGACCCCAACAGCGCGCGCATTACAGGAATGACACGATTTGCCTGTTTTTGGGTGGAAAATGGCGTGATTATCGGACCTATTCAAGACATGCGCTTTGATGATTCAATCTATTCGTTGTTTGGGGATGCTGTTGAGGACGTTACTGATTTTGTAGAAAAATTACCTGAAACAGATACATATAATGAACGATCAATTGGGGGCTCGTGTGTTTCTGGATTATTGTTAAAAAAGATGTCTTTTACGCTTTGATTACGATGTGGGATGATGTATAAATATATGAAATTTATATAAAATATTAGGTACATGATGATTGGTGTCGTGCTTGTTGCACATGGTGCAATCGCGCAAGCGTATTTTGATGTTGTTGAATCGATTAGCGGATCACAAGAAGCTTTTAAGATTCTGGCAATCTCAGAAACTGATAATATGGAAGACAAGCGAAATGATTTAATGCGTATTGTTGACGAGGTCAATCAAGGGGCCGGCGCTGTCGTTCTAACGGATTTATTTGGCGGCACACCATCTAATTTAGCGATTTCTGTGCTCGGTCTAAAACCCATAGAGGTCATTGCTGGTTTTAATTTGCCAATGATTTTAAAATTGTTAACAATTCGAAAAAAAGACGATTTATCAACGGTGGCTCAAAAAGCAGAAGAAGCAGGGCAAAAACATATACGGATTGCCTCTGAATTCCTCATTTCCAATGGCGCAGCTATAATGCCTCAACGCAATGAAATGGCCAAAGCAATTGGACATGATCTCTAAAAGTTTTACGGTTCGAAATAAGGGCGGACTTCATGCGCGCCCCAGCGGTGCATTATCCCGTTATTTTATCGAACGTGCGCTAACAGCGCAGATAGAATATAATAATCACATGGTTGATAGCGATTCAACACTTGATATTTTATCGCTGTGTGTTCCTGAAAATAAAGATGTTATGATCATTCTTGATCGTACGCATGCTACAGTGGCTGAATCTATTTTTGATGACCTTGCTGTTCTTTTTGCACATGCTTTCTATATGGATAAACCTTAATAACCCCAGTTCGGGATTAAACATGAAGAAAACTCTATGTATGTTACGTAATCGTCATCACGAGGAGCATTGCTCCGTGGTGATCCAGTGGCTGTTTACTCAGAAAGATTATTTTTCTGGATGGCCACACCAGCTTACGCTGGTTCGCCATGACGGAAACTATAGTTTTTTGTTTGCCGAAATCCCGAATTGGGGTTAATAAATATTCATGAAATAAAAACTGAGCGTTCACAACATGTTAATTCGCTCCATTTTCAGCTTGCTGGCGTTGCCACATGCGAGCATAGGCACCATTTCCATCCATCAGTTCGTTATGGCTCCCCTGTTCAGCAATAGTACCTTTATCAAGCACAATAATTGTGTTGGCATGCACAATCGTTGATAGACGATGGGCAATAATCAATGTTGTTTTGTTTTTTGAAATCTGCAACAGGTTTTCTTGAATTAATTTTTCAGTTTTTGTATCCAGGGCTGATGTAGCTTCATCAAAGATAAAAAAGCTTGGTTTTTTCAAAAGAGTTCGCGCAATCGCAACGCGTTGTTTTTCACCGCCTGATAGTTTTAGCCCACGTTCACCAACACGTGTATTGAATGCATCAGGCAAACTTTGAATGAAATCATAGATTTCTGCTTTTTTAGCAGCCTCATTAATATCATCATCTGTTGCTTTGGGATTACCATAAGCAATATTGTAATAAATTGTATCATTAAATAAAACAGTATCTTGTGGGACAATTCCAATTATGGCGCGCAGGCTTTTCTGGGTTATGTGACGGATATCTGTACCATCAATTGTAATACGGCCACTAGATACGTCGTAAAACCTAAACAGAAGGCGTGCCAAAGTTGATTTACCAGCACCACTTGACCCCACAACGGCAACAGTATGTCCTTGCGGAATATGAAAGCTTACATTATTTAGGATTTCGCGATCATCATTATAACAAAAAGATACATTGTTAAATTGAATGCCATCATTAATAGTGTTTATTGTCAGCGCACCTGTTGTATCTGTTATTTCATAAGGTTCGTGTAATAGTTCAAACATCTGCTCAATATTGACAAGGGATAGTTTGATTTCTCTGTATGCAAAGCCAAGATTAAAGAGAGGGATTGTTAATTGAATAAGAAATGTATTAATCGCCACAAGGTCGCCAGTCGTAAGGATGCCATTTTGAACATCAATTGCAGCGATGGTAATAATGGCAATCAAGCCAATTGATAAAATAACGGCCTGCCCAAAGTTTAGATAGGCAAGGCTCCATTTATTTTGAATTGCCGATTTTTCATATATAATAAGCCCTTCATTGAAACGATCATGTTCATGCTTTTCATTGCCAAAATATTTAACAGTTTCGTAATTAAGAAGGCTATCAATTGCCTTTGATTGGGCGGTTGTGTCTGCAGCATTCATTTCACGCACATAACGAATACGCCATTCGGCAATCCATAAGGTGTAAATAATATAAGAAATCATGGTTGAAATGATAATACTTGTGTATCGTATATCATAAAATATACTAATGATAATACTGACAAGAATAATTTCAATGGCAGTTGGAATAATGTTAAAGGTTAAAAAAGTAATAAGTGTTTCGATTGCTTTTGTACCACGTTCAATCGTACGCGATACACCGCCCGTATGACGCGCAAGATGAAAACGAAGACTTAATCGATGAAGGTGATCAAAGACATCAAGACCAACTTGCCTTAACGTTGATTGTGTCACTTTAGCAAAAGTTGTATCGCGAATTTCCGAAAAAAGCGATGATAGAATACGAACGCCACCATAACCAATAATCAACGTAATAATCAGCGGTATATGCGCTGAAAAATCGCTTTTATGTGGTATAGTAAGGGCGTCAATTATGGCTTTAAAAAGAGCAGGAATGACAACAATCATACCTTTCGATGTGATTAAGGCAACAATGGCAATCATAAGCCGAATTTTTGCGCCTGAAAAATTACGCGGCCATAAGAAAGGCAATAATTTTTTAAACGTAATTAATTTTGGGTTTTTAACATTTATCGTTGACATTTTGTGTGGTGCGCCTTATTTGAAATATAGGTGTCATTTTTCCTACGGTATCATATGATAACGTAGAGTCGGGATAAAAGCCATGACGATCGGGTTCAAAGCACGATTACATAATGAAAAAGCGCATGTTCGCCGTCGTAATTTATTTGAGGGCACAACAAAAAACATTCTTGAAGGGAATGAGCCTGGTACATTCGTTCTTTATTTCAAAGACGATCATCCCCTTGGTAAAAGTGATGGTACAGTTCGTGAACCTTTAAATGGCAAGGGTGTCATTAATAATCGTTTGTCTGAAATGATTTTTCAGCGTCTAGGTGATTTAAATATTGATCATCACTTAGTTTGCCGCCTTAATATGCGCGAACAACTTGTGCGCATTGCGGAACCTGTTTCGTTTTATGTCGATGTTCACAATAGATCCTCTGATGATTTTGTTTTGCGTTTCGGGTATTCAAAATATCACCTCCTGCCTGAAATGATAACAGAGCTTCGTTTCAAGAATAAAGAGGCTGGCGATCCTGTGGTTGGGGCGCAGCATTTAGTGTCATTCGGACTCTCGGATCATGATGAACTCGATCAGCTGTTTCTAACCGTTCAGCGTGTGAATGATTTCTTGATGGGACAATTTTCAGCATTGAATATGAATTTAGTACGTTACAAATTGGAATTTGGACGTGTTTATATGTCAGAAAATCCATTAGATACACGGTTAATTTTAATTGATGAAATTAGCTTGGATACGTGCCGTGTCATTGATGCGCACACCAATAAACGGATGGATGTTTTTTGCAATCGCGTTGGTTATGATTACACAGGAAATGATAGCGCCGTTCGCGAATTTATGTTAAGCCAAAACGTGGATAAATGTTATGACGGTGTTTTAGGGTACCATGAAATTGCGCGCCGTTTTGGTCTTATTAATACAACAGCATCCGAAATTTCAGATGAGTCACCAACCATCGTCGTCAATGATAATCTATGCACAGAAATTAAGGATAAATAATAATGACCATTGCAATAACCGACCTGCAGAACATGTTGGCGGAAGCTTTTCCTGGTGCCATAATTGATGTCGTTGATTTGGCAGGTGATAATGATCATTATCAAGCGTCTATTACGTCTGCTCAGTTTGCAGGCAAAAGTCGTATTCAACAACATCAAATGGTCTATCAGGCTTTAAAAGGAAAAATGGGGGATGAATTACATGCCCTTGCGTTGAAAACGCGGATTCCTGAATAGAAATTGTAATCAGTAAATAATAGAGATTGAGAAGAGTAATGCAAGATATTAATGAACGTATTCAAAACAACATAAATGATAATGCTGTTATTTTATTCATGAAAGGGACAGCTGCTATGCCACAGTGCGGTTTTTCTGCTGTTGTGGTGCAAATTCTACAATCCTTATCGGTTCCATTTAAGGATGTAAATGTTCTGGCAGATGCGGACATTCGTCAGGGAATTAAAGACTTTAGCAATTGGCCAACAATTCCCCAATTATATATCAAAGGCGAATTTATCGGCGGATGCGATATCGTGCGTGAAATGCATCAGGCGGGTGAGTTGCAAGCCATGTTAAAAGAACATGGAGTTATAACAGCGTAAGAATCGGCTGCCAATTCCACATAGTGATCGATATTTTATGCATTTATTAATCATAATATAGCTTTTTTTGATCGATAAGTCGATATTTTATCGATCACATCCTTGGTTTGCCTTTTTTAAAATTGCGCCGTTATCAAATGACAGCCATAAAGGATTGGTTAATTGGGTGTGTTCTGATATAATCTGCGCAACTTCAATAATTAAGTGATTATGCTTTATGTTCAAATTTAGTTTCATTGAAACAACGACAGATCGTGCACGTCTAGGGCGCATTGAAACACCGCATGGTGTTGTTGAAACACCTGCTTTTATCTTCTGCGCGACAAAAGCCGCCATGAAAAGTGTGACCGCTGATCAAATGCGCGAGGCTGAAACACAAATTATTTTATCAAACACGTATCATTTGATGCTGCAACCTGGCGCTGATGTTGTGGCGCATCATGGAGGTTTGCAAAAATTCACAGGCTGGCGCAGACCGATGTTGACGGATTCAGGTGGCTTTCAGATTTTTAGTCTTGGTCATGGATCAATTGCGAATGAAATTAAAGGGCGTCAGCATGGGTATCGTCAAAAAACATTGCTACGCATTAGTGAAGAAGGCGCACGTTTTAAGTCTTATATTGATGGCAGCACATGGATGTTGACCCCAGAAGAATCAATACGGATTCAGTGCAAATTAGGCGCTGATATGATTGTCGTTCTCGATGAATGCACGCCGTTTCATGTGGAAAAAAGCTACACTAAAGAATCAATGGAAATGAGCCATCGCTGGGCAAAGCGTTGTCTGGTAACATTTGATGAATTGAATGAACAAAAAACCCAGCGTCTTTATGGCATTATTCAGGGTGGTGTATTTGAAGATTTGCGTGATCAAAGTTGTGATTTTGTGAATACACATCCGTTTTTTGGTCATGCTATTGGCGGGTCGCTTGGGGCATCAAAGGAACAAATGTACGATGTCGTGAATTATACTGCCTCTAAACTGGATCGTGCACGTCCGATTCATTTGCTGGGCATTGGCGGCATTCGTGATATTTTTAATGGGGTTAGGGCTGGCATTGATACCTTTGACTGCGTGCATCCAACACGACTTGCGCGGCATGGTGGGGCACTGGTGAAGCCAGGACACATGGATACAGGTAAGCGTGAGCATTTAAATCTACGTAATCAGCAATTTCAAAAAGACAATAACCCAATTGAACCTGACTGCGAATGTTCAACCTGCAGGCAGTACACGCGTGGTTACTTGCACCATTTGCTTAAAGCCCAAGAAATGGTCGTTTTCACGCTTATTTCAATTCACAACATCTTTTTTATGAATCGATTGTTAAAAGATATTCGTTCAGCACTTAAAACAGGCACATTGGATGCAGCCGAGAAAAAATGGATCACGCCTAATGAATAGGTCATATCTAAATTATAATTGATAATTACTAAGAAATTCAAAAGGTGAAATTAACAAAATAATTTGAAAAATGTATATATATACTCTTGAAATTCTTCTACCATGTGATTACATAAAGAATTAAGTAATTCATTATTTAACAAAAAGGAAGCGGCATGTTTTTACGTAGTATCAGCTATACACTTATTATAACACTTACAACATCGCTCATTGCACCACCTATTTGGGCATCTGCGGCTATTATGCGCCATTACGAAAGCCGTATGGATGATTATAATGCAGACTATAAACGTCCATCTATTGGCGGAACAACCGCTGAAATCAACCATATTTTTGAACGGGCACCCTCTGAAAAGAAAGCAAATGCCGAACAGAAAGAACAAATCTTTCGCACAGCCATGCAAACATCAACGATTCATGGAATGAATGCATTCTTACATGGTCAAACACAAACAGACGCTAACTACTATTTATCAACAAAAATGAGCGCAAGCAATCACCATCGTATTTTATATGGTATTAGCGCGCTTTCCTATACATATGCTAACATTCTACGCAGCGTGAGTGAGACAGATTTATTAGGGGCTTATGGTCAATTTGATACGACAAAGAATGCGCTTAAATCACTCCTCACCTCACGAAAAGGCCGCGCCAGTTTTGATGGATACGCCAAAATATCTGGCATCAGTGGATCGCAATTTGATGATTGGTTTATTGATGAATTTTTAAAGATTAACCAAGGTATTGAGGCTGATAAGAGGCGCTACTGGTGGCAACCAAGCAAAAAAGTATCAATGATCGAAACGGTTCCTGCGAAAGCTCTTCCTTGTACGACACAAACCGTACCGCCTGTGAAGAAGGCATCAATTTCCACAGCCTCTTCATTACTAGCTACCCCACCATCAGCCAATGCTGGCGGAGGTGTAACAGAATCGATAAAGCGAGAACCAACCGTTAAAATAGAAAAGGCTAGATCTGCAGCAGAGTTAATACAAGAATCAGCAAAAAAACCTGTTAAAAACACAAAAGCTAAAGAATTAAAAGTTAAAGACTTAGAGGTATTGCCGCCCTCGGTAGTACGCGACGAACCATTTGAACAAGATGCTGCACGTCACGCTGGCGCTTTTGCTGAACGACGTGCATTTAACCCCATCGCAATGCCATCACTTGTACAAAATAATTTCATACGCGCAATCGATATGATGTCTAAAATGGGTGAAGATATAACTATCTTTTCATTTCTTTTTGCTGAAACACCTACACTTACTGGGCAAGATTATGGTGTTTTGGGTGAGCTTGCTTCTTATTTAGGAATTGTAAAAACGCAACACGATGAAAAAAACAGAGGTTCTAGATTACCAGGCTTACTTGGCCTTCCAACATCTACCACCAATCAACGCGGAACAACGTATAACTTTTCACACGAAGAGATGGGCGAGCCAGTTACACACCCTGAAGATGTGCAAAATTTCATTGATGACGCAACAACAGCTTTCCAAAATGGCTATACCAGTTATGCAGGTCTTATTCGAAATGGAAAACTTGTTTTACGCAAAAATGAAAGTCCTAGTAGCCATTATACGGTTTTATTTGTAACAAAAAATCCACAATCACCCCAAATTAGCGGCGTATATGCTATTGATCCAGGTAAAAAAGGTGGAAAAGAGGATGAAAAAAGCTTGCCTGCCTACGCGAGTGTCATCATTCCATTAAATGAAATCGGCAAAAGTCAAGGTTGGATGGGTTATAGCCCCTTTGATGCTGATTTACAATCTGGAAATATGGCATGCGGATTAACAGCAACAATAATCGCCCGACATTTGATTTCTTTGGAATTTGATGCTGTATGTAACCAAGAAAAAATGCATGCACAAGTTCAAAAATTTATACAAAAATATGGTGATAAAAAAGAAAGAGAAACGGCTTTTGCACGCGAAGTTATCCATACATTCAAAGAATTCTATGATCAATTTCATGATCGTTTTGAGCCTTTGCTAGATGGCCATCCAGACCAAATAGAAGTACATAATGCAGCAGTTATGGAAAGAAATGCCATTACACTAAAGCAATGTATCGATGAATATGTCGGTGTTAAGGCAGCGGCAGGAGGAGCTGTAAAAGCAGCGGCAGAATCAGCAGCATATAAAAACAGAGGAGCAATCGAGGCGGCAGTGGCATCTGTATTACCCGCAAAGGATATTGCTGGCGCTGCAGCAAGCATCCCAGCCCAAGAAAAAGCAATAGTATTCCAATTTATCGACGAAGCAGGTAATATTCGTGGCGGCGGAAGCAAGGGAACAACTATAGAAATGGTGATGGGTGAATATTTTGACAATGGCTACCAACGTGCATTGCAATCTGTTTATCCTAAGCCCACAACACCAAGAAACCCTGCACTTGATGCAGAAGTCATTGCCAAGTTAGCAGAGATAGGAATAACTGAATAGGTTATACCTCTTGCCGATCATTTTTAGCAGAAGGTAATTTTATCATCCCGCCGTCATCACGAAAAAGCCGAAGGCTTTTGTGGTGATCCAGCGGCTGTTATTGTGGAAATGCCTGTTTTTCTGGATGACCACACCAGCTTACAGCTGGCTCGCCATGACAACGGAATTGCTAAAAATCATCAGTACTGAGTAAGTTATTCGCTGAAAAAGCACCACATCAAATTTTATAATGCATCCCAAGTTCAATCACTTTGTTATGCGGGATGCGATAAAATTCTGTGGCGTTTTGAGACAGTGCCGATAACATTTTAAAAATATGGGCTTCAATTGCTTTTTTAGGGGAATGTTTCATCACAACCAAAATGCTGCTGCTGATAAAAAAGCAAACCTCCGCCCCATGTGCAATCAGCCCTTTATCATGGGATGCCCATTTGATGATCTTATGCACATCAGGGACTTCTTTAAATCCAAAACGCGCCGTCAATTGATAAACACCTTCATGGAGCTCTTCAAACGCCAATCGTTTTGCCGTCGGCACCTTTGGCACATTTTCCGTGATAATTGAAATCAACAATACTTTCTCATGTAAAAATTTATTATGCTGCACATGAATTAATAACGATCGGGGAATTGTCTGCGGAATACGGCTAAAGAAAATGGCTGTCCCTGGAATACGACTACCATAGCGTTCAGTATGCGTATTAAAAAATGTTTGCGCATGAATCGTCAAATTATTCTTTTGTTGATCAAGGGTATGATTGCCCTTGATCCATATGTGCAACAGGAAAAATACAATAATGGTCACCAAAACCGTGCACCATGCCCCATCAAATAATTTGGCAAAACTTGTGATTAGAAACAAACTATCCAATAAAAACAACGGGACAAATGCCAGCAATAATTTACGTCGACTCCATTTAAGGGCATACATCGCGTGAATAAAAATCAAAAATGACGTAATCATCATAATCCCTGATACGCTAAGCCCATAAGCAGCGGCCAAATGATCGGATGTTTTAAACAACAAGATGGCACCTATCGTTAAGACACACAAAATTCCATTAATAGCAGGCAAGTAAACCTGACCGATTTGTTTGGATGATGTGTGAATAACCCGCATGCGGGGCAGATAATTCAGCATAATCGCCTGCCAGCCTAGGGAAAATATCCCCGATATTACAGCCTGCGAGGCAATAATGGTGGCAAGCGTTGACAACACAACCAACGCATAAAGATAGGACGGCGGTATTAATAAGTAAAAAGGGTTGGTGATCGCCTCTGGCTGACTAAGCAAAAGTGCCCCCTGCCCCAGATAATTCAAAACAAGAGCCGGAAAAACAAAATACGTCCAGCACAACCGAATGGATCGCCTTCCAAAATGCCCCATATCGGCATAAAGTGCCTCCGCCCCTGTAAACACCAAAATAACACCGCCCATCGTCAGCAAACCAAGACGCCCATGGGTGAATAAAAAATGAAGGGCATAATACGGATTAAAAGCTTTTAAAATCAACGGCGTCTTTGCAATGGCCAGCACACCAATTATGGCAATCGTTAAAAACCACACAATCATAATAACACCAAAATATTGCCCAATAGGTCCACTGCCACGTCGCTGAATTGAAAACAGCAAAATAATCACAACAATCGATATGGGCATGATGTAAGCCGAAAGATGAGGCGATATTAATTTAACCCCTTCAACCGCGCTCAGTACGGATATGGCTGGCGTGATAATACAATCGCCGAAAAACAACGCCATACCAACAAGCCCAAGAATAAGCGGCAACCCACGTAAACGTTTAATTTTAAGGGATATACACCGTGCGGATAACGCTAAAATACCACCTTCCCCCCCGTGATCAATAGGCATAACGAGGTTCACATATTTAAGGGTTACTACACAAAAAAGCGACCACAAAAACAATGAAATGAGCCCCAAAATATTAAGCGGCACAACAGGAAGATTGCCAATTAAAAAGCAGCTTTTCAATGCATACAAAGGACTAGTGCCGATATCACCATACACAACACCAATCGCACCAATCATAAGGGTGCGAAGATGTTTTGATTCGCCATGAAGGGCATCATGATGTGATGTGGTTTGGGTTGCCATAATTCATTCAGACACATTTGTTTTAACGTAAGTATGCCAAAAAAAGATTAAGAGGGGTTTAAAGCGAACACCTTTTATTAGTCATTTTTAGCAATTCTGCCATCATGACGAACCCGCGTAAAATGGCGTAATCATCCAGTAAAATAGCCTCTAAATCACCACCTTTGCTTTTAAAATGCGTGATGACAGTGAGTGTTTTTCCTTGATTTACCAAAACTTTTTGTGCCATTATGTTTCTGATTTTAAAGCCGTAGTGGCTCAGTGGTAGAGCACACCCTTGGTAAGGGTGAGGTCGCGGGTTCGATTCCCTCCTACGGCACCATCCCCTGTCATTAGGTAACGCACGCATGTCAAACGATCAATTTTTTGAAGGCTCACTATCAAATGCTGATCCTTTGGTTTTGCAAGCCATTGAAAACGAATGGCATCGTCAGCGTGACCAAGTCGAACTTATTGCCTCTGAAAATTATGTTTCACGTGCTGTGCTCGAGGCACAAGGCTCTCTCATGACAAATAAGTATGCCGAAGGGTATGCTGGGCGCCGTTATTATTTTGGATGTGAACATGTTGATGTTGTCGAATCACTTGCTATTCATCGGTTAAAACAACTGTTTAATTGCAATTTTGCCAATGTTCAACCTCATTCAGGCTCGCAAGCAAATCAAGCCGTTTTTTTAGCCCTCCTTAATGCGGGCGATACATTTCTTGGGCTATCGCTGAGTGCAGGTGGGCATTTAACGCATGGATCGCCAGTCAATCAATCAGGAAAATGGTTTAATGCGGTAAGTTATGGCGTCCATCCTGAAACGCATACGATTGATTATGATGAGGTTCAGTATCTTGCCGATCAACACAAACCCAAATTAATTATTGCAGGCGGATCAGCCTATCCCCGCACCATTGATTTTGCACGTTTTCGCCAAATTGCCGATAGCGTTGGCGCCTATCTTATGGTTGATATGGCGCATTTTGCAGGTCTCGTCGCAGGCGATGCCTATCCATCCCCTATTCCTCATGCCCATGTCGTTACATCCACAACACACAAAACGTTGCGTGGTCCACGTGGCGGTATTATCCTAACAAATGATGAAGAAATCGCGAAAAAAATTAATTCAGCCGTATTTCCTGGTCTTCAAGGCGGTCCGTTAATGCATATTATTGCGGCGAAAGCCGTCGCGTTTGGCGAAGCACTTAAACCTGAATTTAAAACATACGTTCATCACGTTGTTGAAAATACAAAGGCAATGGGACGTGTTCTTATTGATGAAGGTTTTGCACTAGTTTCAGGTGGCACAGATTCCCATGTGTTGCTGGTTGATTTAAGACCTGTTAATGTTTCAGGTAAAGACGCAGCAACCGTTTTGGATCATGCGCGCATGACGTGTAATAAAAATAGTGTACCAAATGACCCAACACCGCCAACCATTACGTCAGGCATTCGCCTGGGCGCAGCAGCCTGTACAACACGTGGATTTGGGGTTAATGAATTTGAAACAGTCGGTCATCTTATTGCTAAAATTGTGAAAGCAGAATCGATGGGGCGCGCCGATTCAGTGATAGAATCTGTTCGGCAAGATGCCAAGGCATTATTGGATACTTACCCCATTTATCAAAAGGTCTAACATTAAATGCGATGCCCGTTTTGCAACCACAGCGATACATCGGTTAAAGATTCTCGTACAACGGACGATCAGTCGGCAATTCGAAGACGCCGTGTATGTGGGGAATGTGGATCACGTTTCACAACGTTTGAACGTATTCAGCTTCGTGAGTTATTCGTTATTAAAAAAAATGGTGAACATGTACCGTTTGATCGTGATAAATTGGTACGATCTGTATCATCTGCCATGCACAAACATTCGATTGACCCTGAAAAAATTGAACGCGTCATTTCCAGCACAATTCGGCAACTTGAAACCAGCGGCGAAACTGAAATCTCAACACGCCTTATTGGGGATATGGTTCTGCAATCCCTCTTCAATCTCGATTTAGTAGCCTATGTCCGTTTTGCAAGCATCTATAAAGAATTTTCAAATGCCCAAGATTTTATTGATCTTATCTCACGCATGGAACATGAAGAAACACTTGAAACAACACATCATAACCATCATTCAAACGCACCATAAAGGTTGATATGGATCTTCTTATTTTAGCAACGATTATTATATTTATTAGTATTTCATCGTTTTTCTCAGCATGCGAGACCGCCATAACAGCGGCATCAAAAGCACGATTTCACCAACTTGCCAAGGAAGGTGACACACGTGCCGAAATCATCCGTCACTTTCAGCAAAATTTAGGGTACGCTATTAGCGTTTTCATTAGCTGTAATATTATGCTAAACGCCTGGGCTGTAGGGCTTACAACAAAATTATTTATCAAATTTCTGGGTGAACAAGGGGGCGAACTTGCCGCTACCTTTATGGGTATTGTTATCGTTGTCTATGCTGAAGTAATGCCCAAAATGCTAGCTATCATTTATTCTGAAACACTTTTATTGCGATCCGCGCGTTTTTTACGTGTTGTATTTAATCTATTTCGTCCATGCAATCATGCCATTCATTGGATAGCCCGCAAAAGTGTCGGTTTATTTGGTCTCAAAACGACGCAATCAGAATCCGATTATGAAGCATCTGTTGAAGAATTACGCGGTGCAATTGATTTACATACAGGTGAAAATCAAGACGTCGTTCAAGAAAAAGCCATGCTGAAAAGTATTTTAGACCTTGGTTCTGTGCAAGTTGGTGAAATTATGGTGCACCGCAAAAATGTCACGATGCTAAATGCGGATGATTCCCTTGATTCGATCGTTGATCAAGTTCTAGCATCCCCTTTCACACGCCTTCCTTTATGGCGAGGGAATCTGGATAATGTGATTGGCATTGTCAATGCGAAAGCTTTATTACGTGCTGTGCGATCAAAACCATTAGCAACCGCCAATCTAACAATTGAATCAATCGCAACTAAACCATGGTTTGTGCCAGAAAGCACTGATTTGTTGGATCAATTGCAGGCATTCCGTACGCGTCGCGAACATTTCTCCCTTGTGGTTGATGAATATGGCGTACTGCTGGGGATTGTAACGTTGGAAGATATTTTAGAAGAAATCGTTGGTGACATTACAGACGAACATGATATTGCCGTCCGCGGCATTCGACCGCAAACGGATGGATCATATATCGTTGATGGTGATGTGACTCTACGTGATTTAAACAGGCAGTTGGATTGGGATTTACCTGATGAAGATGCGTCAACTCTTGCAGGTTTTATGCTTTATGAAACGCGTACGATTCCAGACGTTGGACAGATATTTAGTTTTCATGGATTTCAATTTGAAATTATGCGCCGTCAGCGCAATCAAATTACTTTGGTTAAGATTAGACGTGTTTTATAGATCAAAACGGCTTACCACTATGAACTGACATAAAAATATCTTGGTCTACCCCTAAGTGCTGCGTATACTACCAATAACAAGACATTTTTTATTGAAACGGGTGCATCAGTTATGTTTTTCATTCAACGAATAGGGCAAGCAACACAGTTATTCCTTGCGATGTTTGGTCGTGTTGCCCATTTTTTCTTATCTACGTTGTTTATGGCATTTCGTCCGCCTTGGTATTTTAAGCAGATTTTCAAACAATTTATTCAGATTGGTTTTTTCTCACTCCCTGTTGTGGGTTTAACGGCTTTTTTCACAGGAATGGTTTTAGCGCTTCAAAGCTATACGGGGTTCTCACGTTTCCAGGCAGAGGGTGCCGTTGCAACAGTTGTTGTGTTATCCATGACACGCGAACTTGGACCTGTGTTGGCGGGGCTAATGGTGGCAGGGCGTGTTGGGGCAGCTATGGCGGCTGAAATTGGCACCATGCGTGTGACAGAACAAATCGATGCGCTTGTAACACTCTCAACCAGTCCCTTTAAATACCTTGTGTTTCCCCGTTTGATATCAGGTTTAATCACGATGCCGTTCCTTGTGTTGGTGGCGGATAGTATTGGCGTATTTGGTGGGTATTTAGTTGGTGTCTATAAGCTTGGATTTAATTCAGCTATGTACATGGAGCAAACGCTGAAATTTTTGGAAATGCAGGATGTTTTATCAGGGCTGATTAAAGCAGCTGTATTTGGTGTGTTGATCACATTGATGGGATGTTATCATGGTTATCAGTCAGGGCGCGGCGCTGAGGGTGTGGGACGCGCAACCACCAATGCCGTTGTGACATCATCAATCATGATTTTATTTATGAATTATGCGCTGACAGCGTTGTTGTTTGTGAAATAAGTGTGGGCGGCTAATGACATTAATTGATGGAATTAACATTGATTCACTGCTGAAAGCTTTTTCTAAATTTGATGAATTTCGGCAGCATACATCAACAGAACAAGAAAAGGCAGGTACGATTCATGCATTTGAGTATTGTTTTGAACTTACGTGGAAAACAATGAAACGATTGCTTAATGTTCGGGGGCAAATTGCCAATTCCCCGCGTGAGGTGATTCGTTTGGCTGCACTAGAAAATTTTATTGATGATCCTGAACGTTGGTTTGATTTTCTTAAAAAACGCAATATGACCACACATACGTATGATGAAAAAGAAGCAGAGGCGGTTTTATCCATTTTGACGGATTTTGCGTCAGAAATGGAAATATTTTTTGATAGGATTAAAGTAGAATCAAATGTTTATCGAAGAAAAACACCTTAGAATTATTAACGCTATTTTAGCAAAATACCCATATACCTTTTATGTGTTTGGATCACGCGTCAAAGGAACATCTAAAAAATTTTCCGACCTTGATTTGTGTTTTATTGAAAAAATTCCAGACAGTGAACAAAATAGGCTTGAAGCTGATTTTGAAGAATCAGATTTGCCGTATAAAGTTGATCTACTTGATTGGTATCAATGTGATGAAGCGTTCCAACACTTAATTTACCCTGATTTATACCTTTTTCAACTTGGGGAAAATGAAGAAAAATTGAGCATAATACCGATAAAAAACGGCATCTACAAATAATCGATATTGACTGTAGTATCGAATTGAGGTTAATAAAAGTAGATCTTTATCTAAAAAGATCCCTTATGACTCTGTCAAATTATTTTTACAAAAACTTGCACACTGCGTTATATTATGCATATATGAATATAAATTATAAAATAAATTTTTAGGGATAATTCAATGAATGTTAAATCTTACTTAAAACTAATAATACTAATACTGACGTTAACATCGTATTGTTGTGCGGCGTTTATCGATACGATTGCGCGAAATCATACCGATCGGCAACGTGTGTATAATGGCGATTATTTTAACAGCGCTCGTCCGATCTATGCGTACACAAATGAAAATAACGAATTATTACGCGATGAAAGCAAGGTTAATCCAAATCGTGGCGCAAGTCAGGCTGAGAAAGAAAAAATTGCAACAGCTGTGTTTGGCGCAGCATGGACTGATTTAATGATTGATTGTGAGCAGCGGTTAACACCAGATGCTATGATTCAAGCGCGCAAATATCACAACCCATATAATGACGTTATTGATGGGCACGTTCAGGTAAAAAATCATCGTTTAAAAAGCCATTTTCAGATTTTGTATTGGCTAGATACATTGGCGCGTTTTGTTGTACAAGACCTGATTAATAAACAAGGGCAGGTTATTGACGCGGATTATTTAAATCAGTTTGATTGTTATAATAGTCTTTCTAATCTTTATAGTTTTGCTGGTTTTGAAAAACAAACAATTGCAGGTTGGCTTGATTCCGTTCACGAGAGTCATAAAATTGGGCTAAACACACGAAAAGCTGAAGCTGAAGTGAATCTTGCTGCGCTAAACCTTACTAAACAGAACAAAGCTGCGATAATAATTCAACGACTTGGACGCGGACATTTAGCGAGGTCTGAAATCAACAAGCGTCATCTAATTGCACAAGAAGAGGCGATTCGTGCAGCGCACTTGGTTGAAGTGCGAGAGAAAGCACGAATGCTTTTGGACAGGAGTGAACTTGCTAGCATTGAAAGATCAGAAATTATACCTGAGCTAGTTGACGCATTCTGTGAAATCGTAGCACAAGAGCATCCCACACAAAGATTTGATGCTGCCATTATGTTGCTGAGTGATATGATTGAAATTGACACAATGACAGCGGAAGTTTTAAATCGCGGAAGGATTATTGCAAGGAACGCTTTAACCGAGATTGCTGAACGTGCCTCTGCTAGAGATTATAACCCGAATAATGAACCAATCAATCCATTATTTGCAGCATACATTCTCAATCACTATCCAATAGCTGTGAGTACAGGGAGAGACCGACAACCACCCTTTAATTTACTTAGGTTTAGAGATGAAAAAAATAAATTATTAATTTCAGGAAGCCCTATCAATAGCACTGGGCGGTTTCTATCTATTAAGGAAACGAACATTGAGATGTATGAATGTTTTAACGTAATGGCACATAGCACGCACAGAACAAACGAAAGAGCAGCATGCGAGTTACTTTATTGTTTATGTGATCCCGATCCCTTTCGGTATTTTGCTTCGGCTAAAGCGTCATTAGAAACTATGAAACGCCAGAGTATATTAAAAGAAGTGGCAGCTGCAGAAATATTACGCGAAAAAACACCGGTTGACGACACTGAGGGTGATATGCCTTTTTATGATGCTATCAAAAAAATGCGTTTACGGCCCCAATTGTATCCTCTGGTGTTTGATGCAGTGATTGCGATTTCGCTTTACCAAGACCATCCAAAGTGGGATATAGCAATTAACCCAGATGCCAAAAAAGGTTCTGCCCAAAGAACACTTGTTAGTGATCTGCATATTTATGCTCCATTAGCATTGAGACTGAATCCCATGAACGATATTCTGCGAGAAAATTCAGCAATATTAGGCGATGATCTTTTTTATAGGAGATATGTGGGTTATGCTCAAACAGACGGTTGGAGAGATTACCTTGATAACCCCTCCGTTTTTGATGAAATAATGAAACATCAAATTATGTCAGGTCCTGT
Organism: Alphaproteobacteria bacterium; assembly: GCA_947488275.1. Taxonomy (GTDB): domain Bacteria; phylum Pseudomonadota; class Alphaproteobacteria; order Paracaedibacterales; family CAIOTO01; genus CAIOTO01. The sequence goes on from CANKZX010000002.1 coordinate 26,211, forward strand.
AGGAAAAGTTTATGAGCACCTATTAAATCCTCCGTTTTTGATGAAATAATGAAACGTCAAATTATGTCAGGTCCTGTAGGAAAAGTTTATGAACGCCATTCAGCCTTACGGTGAACAAGAACCTATAGTTTCCATCATGGCGAGCCAGCGTAAACTGGTGTGGTCAATCCAGAAAAATAATATTTCTGAGTAAAATAGCCGCTGCTGAAATAACAGCCACTGGATCGTCACGGAGCAATGCTCCTTGTGATGACAGCAAAAAACATATAGGACTTTCTATTATCTCACCCCGAATTGAGGTTAATAAAAGTAGATCTTTATCTAAAAAGATCCCTTATGACTCTGTCAAATTATTTTTACAAAAACTTGCACACTGCGTTATATTATGCATATATGAATATAAATTATAAAATAACTTGTTAGGGGTAATTCAATGAATTTTAAATTCCACTTAAAACTAATAATAATACTGACGTTAACATCGTATTGTTGTGCGGCGTTTATCGATACGATTGCGCGAAATCACACCGATCGGCAACGTGTGTATAATGGGGATTATGTTGACAACGCTCGTCTGATCAATGCGTACACAAATGAAAATAACGAATTATTACGCGATGAAAGCAAGGTTAATCCAAATCGTGGCGCAAGTCAGGCTGAGAAAGAAAAAATTGCAACAGCTGTGTTTGGTGCAGCGTGGACTGATTTAATGATTGATTGCTGTCAATTAACACCAGATGCTATGATTCAAGCGCGTACGTATCATAATCCATATAATGAAGTTATTGATGGTCGCGTTCAGGTAAAAAATCATCGTTTAAAAAATCATTTTCAGATTTTGTATTGGTTAGATACGTTGGCGCGTTTTGTTGTACAAGACATGATTCATACGCCAAGAGAAGTTATTGATACGAATTATTTAAGTCAATTTGATGATTATAATGGTCTTTCTGATCTTTATGATTTTGCTGGTTTTGAAAAACAAACAGTTGCAAATTGGCTTAATTCTGTTCACGAAAATCATAAGATTGGATTCAACACACGTAAAGCTGAAGCTGAAGTGAATCTTGCTGCGCTAAACCTTACTAAACAGAACAAAGCTGCGATAACAATTCAGCGATTTGAACGTGGATATTTAGCGAGATCTGAAATCAAGAAGCATCATCTGATTGCACAAGAAAAGGTGGCTCGTACAAAAAAAGCTGCGATAGCAATTCAGCGACTTGGACGCGGACATTTAGTGAGATCTGAAATCAAAAAGCATCATCTGATTGCACAAGAAAAGGCAGCTCGTGCAGCAGCATTAATCGAAGTGCGCGCGCAAGCAGAAGTGCTTTTGAATAGCAAGGTATTTGCTGATATTGAAATATCAAAAATTACACCAGGGCTATTTGACGCATTCTGTGAAATCGCGGAACAAGCGCATTCTGAACAAAGATTTGATGCTGCCATTATGTTGTTGAGTGATATGATTGGGGCTGAAACAGTGACAATGGAAGCCTCAGATAGGGGAAAGGCTATTGCGAGGAACGCTTTAACCGAGATTGCTGAACGTGCTTCTGCTACAGATTATGACCCGAATAGGGAGTCAAGCAACCCACTGTTTGCGGCATACATTCTCAATCACTATCCAATGGCTACGACCGACGTTATGAGTACAGGAGGAGAGCTGCCGCTGCCCTTTAATTTACTTAGGTTTAGAGATGAAAAAAATAAAGTCTTAACTGGAGAAACAATTACTGTTAGCGGCGCAATGAAACCTTTATCTATTAAGAATACAAACATTGAGACGTATGAATGTTTTAACGTAATATCACATAGCACCCACAAAAAAAACGTAAATGCTGTATACGAGTTACTTTATTGCTTATGTGATGCTAATCCCTTTCGCTATTTCGATTCGGCTAAAGCGTCATTAGAAGCTATTAAACGCAGTAATCACGAGAGGATATTAGCACAAGTGGCGGCTGTAGAAACATTACGTGAGAAAACGCCATATGACGACCATGAAGGTGAAACACCTTATTTTAATGCTATTAAAGCAATAATGCCTGCACCTCAATTGTATCCTCTGGTGTTTGATGCAGTGATTGCTATTTCCCTTGACCAAAATCATCCAAAGTGGAACATGGCAATTAATCCAAGTGCTGCCAAAAATACTAGAGAAAATATACTTAACACCGATTTGCATATTTATTCAAGAGTAGCATGGAGAGTGAATCCCATGAAAAATATTCTGAAAGAAATTTCAGCAATATTGGGTGATAATATTTTTTATGAGCGATACTTGGGTTATACTAAGAAGGATGGTTGTCATGAACTCCTTATACCCTCAAATTCTGATGAAACAATAGAAATCCAAATTAGATCAGGTCCTTTAGGAATATTTTATGAATTCCTACTAAACCCTCCATTTTTGATAAAATAATAAAAAGCCAAATTAGATCAGGTTCTTTAAGAATATTTTTTAATTGAGTGAGGTTGTGAGTGTGAGTTGTTTCTGCATAGCGTTAGGGCATTACAGTACACATCTCCACCGCAATGGCTGTCGCCTCGCCCCCACCAATGCAAGTCGTCGCAATCCCGCGTTTAAGACCACGCGTTTTAAGGGCATGAATAAGTGTTACCACAATACGAGCACCGCTAGTACCAATAGGATGCCCCAAGGCGCAAGCGCCACCATTCACGTTAATGCGATTTCGGTCAATTTTTAACTCGTGCGCGGCTGCCATAGGCACAACCGCAAAGGCTTCGTTAATTTCAAATAAATCAACATCGCTAATACACCAATCCAATTGGGCAAGTAATTTTTGAATGGCACCAATGGGGGCAGTCGTGAACCATTCAGGGGCACAAGAATGCGTTGCAAAGCCTGCAATACGCGCAAGTGGTACCTGGCCTTTTAGATCGCCTCCAATAAGCAAGGCAGCAGCTCCATCGGCAATACCACTGGATGTGGCCGCCGTTACGGTGCCATCTTTGCTAAAGGCAAGACGAAGGGCTGCAAATTTCTCAGGTTTTACGCGACTAGGGGGCTCGTCCGTTGTGATGGTTGTTGTATTGCCTTTGACATCTATATGGGACAGAGGTGTGCGTTCATTGATAAAAGCACCATCATTTTCAGCACGTTGATAATTATCAAATGTTTCGCGTGCGAATGTTTCTTGGGCGTCACGTGTAAAATGGTAATGCACCGCCGTTGCATCGGCAAAAATCCCCATCGCACGTCGCGTGCCACCCGCATCAATATCATAAGCATCTTCTAGTCCATCAAACAACATATGATCGATCACGATACCATGCCCCATACGATAACCCGAACGCCCCTTTGGTAGTAAATAAGGTGCATGTGTCATACTCTCAAAGCCACCCGCAATAACCGCGCGTCGTTGCCCTGTTTGAATGGCATTACAGGCAAACATAATGGCCTGCATGCCTGAACCACATACTTTATTGATTGTTGTCGCGGGAATGTGATCATGTTTAAACGCATGACGAGTTGCTTGACGTGCGGGTGCTTGTCCTTGTCCAGCACTCAAAACACACCCCATAATGACGTCGTCAACAATGGTGTCCATGCCATTTACACTTACAGCTTTAATGGCTTCAGCACCCAGCTGAAACCCTTGAAATGGAGAAAGTTGCCCTTGGAACGCACCTATCGGTGTACGTTTGGCTTGGTAGATATAAACGGTCATGTATATTCACGCGGTGTTTGAAAGCTTTGTGTATAGTTTGATGGATTTTTGCAAATAGCGCGATAAAAAAATGCAATCGCATGTTAAATGATAAATATTTAATTAAAATGATTGAGTTTCGCATCAATAAGTGGAATCATCATAATATGAATGTTTAATTTGATTTATGTTATATGTCACGCTTTTCAATCGTTCAGATTCCTGGAAAATCTAATTTACATATCCCCGTAATTGATAAAACCCCACCCAAGGATGATGGTGCGAATACGGGCGTTACGTCACCAGAGTGGATGGTGCAAATGGATACGTTCTTAACCAGCAGTGTTGAAGGATATGAAAGTTACTGTGAACTTTTTGGTTGGTATGGTGAATCAAGTCGCTATACGTCAGGTAGTTTAGCAAGTTCGCTTTATACATCTGCGACCCTTCGGCATACAGATCTTGTGATTATCATCCCAAATGGAGGATATAGCACAATGATTGAAGGATTGATGAATACAGGTAATTTCATTAAAAAGCTAGTTATTGTCCGCCTGGGAAATGTAAAAACAGCAAAGGTTATATTGCAAAAGTTGACATATACAAACTGTCGTATTCAAAAATTTAATCAACAGCTTGATCAATTGGTTGTCGAATTATCAATTATGACCAAAAACAACACAGTTTATGTTTATGGGCAAGATGGGCAAAGCCAGGGGCAAATGGTCACTCAAGCTGATTATTCGAAAAATACAGCGAGTTAGATGAAATTGTAAAGGGATTAATGTACAAAGCATTTTTTGGAAAAATTAAAATAATTTTAGGTTCTTTGAACCAATAGCAACCCATCGCCTAAAGGCACAATAGATGTCATTAAATCACTACGATTCAAGACACTGTCATTAAAAACACGTAATACGTGTGCATTTACATTGCTTGTATCAGGATCCACAACATCCCCACGCCACAAGACGTTATCAATTACGATCAAACCGCCTGGCGCTAAAAGCCCCAAACAATAGGTTAGATAATCAGCATACCCGCGCTTATCCGCATCAATAAAAATGAAATTGAATCCATCTGGAACATGTGCTGAAAGCGTTGGTAGAACATCCGATGCATCACCTAAGATCAGACGTATGCGGTGATCAACACCTGCCATTTGCCAATAGCGGATTGCCATTCTCGTCCATTCGGCATTCCGATCAACAGCGGTAATCAGACACGCATCATCCGTATGCAGGGCAAATGAAAGTGCGCTAAACCCTGTATATGTACCAACTTCTAAGATCCGTTTTGGTTTTATAAGCCGTAATAGAAAACAAAGAAAGTGCATCGCCTCAGGGCGAATTTGCATATGACCCTCGGGCATACGTGCATTTTGATTTTGCAGAGTAATTTGCGTGTCATTAAGACGGACACATTTTTCTAAATAACGAACAAGAGCAGGGGTAAGCAGCATACTCACATTATTCCTGAATGACTCTAATTGCTAGAGCACGTTGTATCGGACATATCGCTTACATCTGGTTGATCGTTATCAGACGTCGCGTATTCTTTTTGTTTCTGTGCATCAACCGATAACACATCAATCATCATTTTATGAATACGTTCAGCGGAATCAAAACTTTGATCAAGCGAAAAATGCAAATCTGGAATATGGCGCAATTGTATTTTTGTGCCTAAATATTTACGCAAATACCACCGTTGCAGGCGAATGAATGTCAACGCCCTTTCTTGATCCACACCACCTAGTGGAACAATATAGACCGTTGCATGCTTTAAATCAGGTGACGCATCGACTTTCGTGATGGTAATGGGATGCGAAAACGTAAGGAATCCAGAACCACTTGGATGACGTGCAGGCGGCAAATCACCGCGAATCAGTGCATCTGCTAAATGATGGCGGATTTCTTCTGACACCTTTTTTTGACGGTGACTCGATGCCTTTGCTGGTGTAAATAAATCTAAGCGTGACATGGGTGATGCTTTCTCATGTATAGCCATTCAACGATAACCTGGCTTTATGACCAACTTATTTTTGAATAGCTATGACCTTTATAACCTTATAATTGACGTGCAATCGATTCAATTTCAAAACATTCAACAACATCGCCTTCACGAATATCACTGTAATTTTCAAAAACCATACCGCATTCAAAGGATTCTTTAACTTCTTTGACTTCATCTTTAAAGCGTTTGAGTGATTTAAGCTCACCCTCATGAATAACAATATCATCACGTAACAAGCGAACTTTAGCGCCACGTTTGACAGTGCCATCCGTGATATAACAACCAGCAACCTTGCCACCAACTTTTGAAATTGTAAATACATTACGAATTTCAGCCGTGCCTTGATATTTCTCACGCAAAGTTGGCGCTAATAAGCCGCTCATTAAACCTTTAATATCATCAATAACATCATAGATAATTGAGTAATAGCGGATTTCAACACCATCACGACGCGCAAGCTCACGCGCTTGTGGGTTTGCACGTACGTTAAAGCCAACAATAATACCGCCTGACGCTTTTGCCAATGTAATGTCGCTTTCATTGATACCACCAACGGCACCATGTAACACACGGGTTGAAACTTCTTCTGTACCCAGCTTGGCAACACTGGCCATAATTGCTTCAAGTGATCCTTGAACGTCGGCTTTAATAACAATTGGTAATTCACGAACTTCACCACTTGCGATACGGCTCATGATATTTTCCATACCACCTTTTGTCTTTACAATGACTTGTTTTTCACGATGACGACGCTGACGATATTCTGTAATTTCACGGGCTTTTTGTTCACTCTCTACGACAAAGAATTCATCACCAGCCGCTGGCACACCATTAAAGCCTAAAACTTCAACAGGCATTGATGGTAAAGCTATATCAATTTTATGACCATGATCATTAACAAGCGCCTTTACACGTCCCCATTCTTGACCTGCTACAAAGATATTCCCCATTTGGAGTGTTCCACGTTGAACCAAAATCGTCGCGACTGTACCGCGTCCTTTATCGATTTCAGCTTCAATAACAACACCTTGTGCAATACGGTTTGGGTTTGCTTTAAGTTCAAGAACTTCAGCTTGTAGTAAGATAGCCTCTTCAAGCTTTTCAAGATTCATACGTTTTTTAGCAGACACTTCGATCGCCATAACGTCACCGCCAAATTCTTCCAACAAAATACCATGCTGCAAGAGCTCTTGACGAACACGCGTTGAATTGGCGTCTGGCTTATCCATTTTGTTAATGGCGACAACCATTGGCACATTTGCGGCCTTCGCATGATTAATGGCTTCAATGGTTTGTTCCATAATGCCATCATCCGCAGCCACAACCAAAACAACAATGTCAGTTGCATTTGCACCACGTGCACGCATTTCACTAAAAGCTGCGTGACCTGGCGTATCGATAAACGTAATTTTTTTACCCGATTGCATGGTGACTTGATACGCACCAATATGCTGGGTAATACCACCCGCTTCACCCGCAACAACATCTGTTTCACGCAATGCATCTAATAGAGACGTTTTACCATGGTCAACGTGACCCATTACAGTCACAACAGGTGCACGGGCAATTAAATCTGTTGCCGTATCTTCAATACCGCCTAAACCAATTTCAATGTCTGAATCGGCGACACGTTTAGGTGTATGACCAAATTCACCACACACTAGTTCCGCCGTATCCGCATCGATTACCTGGTTAATGGTAACCATCATGCCCATCTTCATTAATGTTTTAACAACATCAGCGCCACGAACAGCCATACGGTTTGCAAGCTCACCGACGGTAATACTTTCAGGAATAATAACTTCACGAATGATTTTTTGCGCATCGCCATCATCATTCATCATCTGTTTATGATGTTTTTGACGCGCACGTTTGACGGAGGCGAGTGATCGACCACGTTTTTCTGAGTCACCATCCATTACACGCGTCAACACATTACGATTAAGCTTTCGTGGGGCATCAGTTGTTTGAGTCGTGCGCGCCTTAACAATCGCTTTTTTAGGGTCAATTTTACCAAGCGCTACTTTACCAGCTGATGCATCATCTTCTTCATCAACTTTTCGACGTGTTTTTGCAACCAATGCACGATGTTCGCCTCTGTTCTTTTCAAGAACTGGATCGATAATAATGGGCTCTTGAATGGTGGGTTTTGCACCAGGTCTTGGTTGAGGGGCATATCCAGCCGCGCGTAAAACAATCGGTTTGATATCATCCTTTGAAAAAGGCTTCTTTTTCGAATCAGCACCTGTACGAGGTTGATAAGGCGGACGATCCCCACGAGGATCTGAACGCTGCCCATCGCGTTGACCATCACGCTGATTATCGTATCGTTGACCTGGGCGTTGCTGTCCTTCAGGACGTTGACTGTCTGGGCGCGCGCTATCTGAACGATAGTCGGGCCTGCGATCACGATTGTCACGCGGCACATAAGCACCATCGCGACGCGGCGCATTATCTGAACGAACCGAATCACTATTTCGACCCGCATCATTTGGCGTATATGAACGCTTATCACGATCATAAGAGGAATAAGTTTGGGGCTTTGAATCATTTGATGTTGATCGTGCATCCACTGAATCAATAGCCGTTTCACGATTTAAATCATCTGAAGAAGATGTTACTGATGCAGCCTCTGTGTCAACAACAGATGGAGAAGAATCTTCAACAACAGGGGTACTAGCTGCACGCTCCGCCGCCAATGCCTCATCAATTTTACGTTTTGCTTCTTCAGCATTTTGCCGAATAATTGACTCTTTCAAAGCACGCATACGTGCATCAAATTCATTGCCAGACAATCCACGTGCCGCAGCTGCAGCCGCCATAGGATCATCTTTTTGACGATCAGCCCCCGTTGTACGCTTGCGGCGAACCTCAACCTCAACGGTCTTAGAGCGACCATGCGCAAATCGCTGACGCACCTGATCACGTTCAACGACGGTCCGTGTTTCAGATTTACGTGTTAGCGTAAGGGTTTTTTTACCCTCATCACTTACCATTTTTTCTTCGTTTTTATCGTTTGTTCCAGTCATCCGGTCACAATTACTCAAGCTTAATGTTTATTTATCGTGTAAAACTACACCCTTTTACGATTCGTCAAACCAGCCTGCGCGTGCCTTCATAATCGCCTCATTAGCTGCCTCAAGAGACATGAAATCATTACCAATAATTTCAAGAACCTCGTCACCTGCTAAATCAGCAAAATCATCAAGGGTACGTATACCTGATTCACAGAGCTTAAATAATACAGCCGCTTCAAGATCTGCAAATGACACAAGTTCATCCGAAGCTCCCATAGCGCGACATTGATCGCGAAGCTCTAAGTCGCGTTTTGCCAAATAATCAAGAGACCTACGCTGGAGCTCAAAACCAATCTCCTCGTCAAGTCCTTCGATATTACTGAATTCTACAGCATCACTGTAGGCTATATCTTCAACACTTGCAAAACCTTCTGTTGCAAGAAGTTGCGCCAATATTTCATCAACATCAAGTGCCATCATAAACAAACGTGCCCGATTTGCAAAGTCTTCAGCGCGCCTATCGGCATCTTCACTTTCGGTTACAATGTCAATGCTCCACCCCGTTAACTGAGATGCCAAACGTACATTTTGACCACGACGACCAATAGCCAAGCTTAGTTGCGTTTCAGCAACAACAACTTGAACTTTTGATGAATCCTCATCCAGAACAACACGAACAACTTCAGCAGGCGCTAACGCGTTTACAACATAAGTAGCTGGATTGTCTGACCACGGTATAATATCAACTTTTTCGCCCTGGAATTCATTAACGATTGATTGAACACGTGATCCACGCATCCCCACACAAGACCCAACGGCATCAAGTGACGAATCATGGGACAAAACAGCCATCTTTGCACGGCTTCCTGGGTCACGCGACACACCCTTAATTTCAATAATGCCATCATAAATTTCAGGCACTTCTTGTTCAAACAAACGTGCCATAAAATGTGGATGTGTCCGTGATGTCGCAATCATCGGACCACGGGCATCGGGTCGAATCTCTGTGATTAAAACACGAACACGATCGCCAACACGGAAACTCTCACGCGGGATCATTTCTTCACGACGCAGCATACCTTCACCACGACCTAAATCTAAAATAACATTCCCAAATTCAACACGCTTAACGAGACCGCTTACAATTTCACCAACACGATCTTTATATTCTTCATAGACATGCGAACGTTCAGCATCCCGCACTTTTTGAAAAATCACTTGACGTGCACTTTGTGCAGCCACACGACCAAATTCAATTGGCGGCAATGACTCAGCAATTTCATCACCTAACTCATAGGTTGCATCCTGCGCCATAGCATCTACCAATGAAATCTGCTGTTCTGGATCTTCAACCTCCTCAACAACGGTCATATAACGTGCAATACTGACCTCACCTGACGTGCGATCAATCTCTACGCGTATATCATTTTCTAGACCATACTTTGCTTTCGCAGCTTTTTGTATAGCTTGCTCCATCGCAAATAGGACTTCATCACGTTCAATACTCTTCTCACGTGCGACAATATCAGCAACTTGCAACAACTCATGTCGTGGTTGTGCAGCAAACGCTTCAGTTGGTTTTATTTTTCTGCTAGCCAAAGCGAAACCTCTTTAACTCAATCAATTTCTAATAAGATACCGCCAAACGAGCCACCCGTATATCACCATAATCAAGCTCTATATCAGTGGTTTTGTCATCGTTCGGTTGCTCTAGTATTACTCTTATACCTGTTTCTGTTGCAAAATCCAATGTTCCTTGAAATTTCTTGCGATTTTTTATTGCAAAATTTGTTTGCAAAGTCACAGGCTGTCCTACAAACCGAATAAAATCTGCAGGTTTTACTAATGGACGGTCAAGACCAGGCGATGAAACTTCAAGTGTATAAGCACCTGCTATCACATCTTCAACATCCAGTAAAGGTGATACTAAACGACTCACAGTTTCACAATCATTAATACCGACAGACACATCATCTAATCGTTCAATCATGATCTGCAAGGTTTTTCGTAAATTACCTGAAACCTGCACGCGCACAACACCATATCCCTCATTCCTTAGAATGCCTTCAATGCATGTTTCCACACGTTGACTTAGATCCATCTCTATTTTTCCTACTCAATCTTTTAATCACACACAACGTACCACACATATGCAATTATGTGGTAAATATTTCTATTCTTTTTTTTATAATCATCACTGCGTCGTCGTATTTAACAATAATTACTGCCACCTAAAAAGCTTTTAACAAAAATATTTCTTTATTTTTTACGAAAAGCATCAAGCGTCACAACATTTGACTCACCTTCTGCAAGAGGTTTTATCTCTTTTTTTGGCAAATCATCCATACCATCAAAAATAGGTTCTAAATCCAAGTCTGTGTAATCATTTAAGTCTGGCGTAAAATCAAAACCAAAATTAACCGATGGATCACCAAATTTAGTAATGGCCTCAAATGGGATTGTCAATCGTTCTTCTGCATTATCAAATGTCAATGTAATGGAAAATTTTCTATCATCAACCACGAGATCCCAATACTCATACTGCAAAACGATTGTCATATCATCAGGATAATCTTCACGCAAATAGGCAGGCATTTCAACACCTGGATAATGTGTGATAAAATCAATGTAAAAGTGATGTTCACCAGGCAAACCATTTTTAGCAATATCACGCAACACGTCACGCATTACCTTACGAAGAGCGGATTGCACGAGACCTTCATAGTCAATGGTATCTTTATGCTTCACGGAAAAACTCCCTTTTATAGTAAATAGTGGGGACATTCTGTTGCCCGGCGCCCCCAAACCGCTATTGGAAAACTACTGTATTATTCGTAAAACGAATTTTTAAGCAGCTTTACGAACGTCGCTACGACGACGGTTGCCATTGGCAGCGCGACGACGGTTGCGGTTCGCGGATACAAGTGATCCACCAATTAAAAGAGAACTTACGTTGCCTTTTATAATGTTTAGTCCAATAACGGTGGTACCATACCGAGCAAAACGAATATCTTTATTGTGCACGTCGATCCTATTTCGTCCCCATAAAATGGTGGAGACGCCGGGTACCGCCCCCGGGTCCGCAACATCTATTCCATAGACGGTTTATTGCCATAGATAGTCACCTATCATTATACAAAATAGTCTTTTTTCAAAAAAATTCAAGGGGCAATATACAACTATTATTTAATTTTTATGGACATATAGATACGATTGCGTTATAAAATTGTGAAATCGTATAATTTGAAATTTAGAGACCAAAAAATGAATAAAATTATTATTTTCATAACACCTCTAATGATAAATCTATCAGTTCTATTTTCCATGGAAACAGAATGTAATGAAGAAAATAGTCAAAAGAAACATCTAGTCACAAAAAAACCTATGGTTGCAGGGGCAAGTAACTTCATCCTTGATCAGATTCACCTAGCAACATCTAGCTTTGTTCGCGAACATGGACTGACTGAAGGAGACACCATTCTTATTGATACAGCGCAAAAGGAAGCATTACTTCGCGCGGCAACAGATAGCGCGCTTCCTCTATTAATGCAAAGTTCAGGCGGCGCCGTGTCAAACACACTTAGCTGTTTAGCGCGCCTAGGGATTCATGCCCGTGCAATGGGTTCAGCCGTTGCTGGTGATGTTTTTGGCGGCGCTTATCTTGCTGATTTAACCCGAAAGGGAGTTGAATATCGCTTAACAGAAACGATTGATCCATCACAAGGGTCTGGCGCTTGTTACATATTTATAACGGAGGCAGAATATGTTAATACTGACGGCTCCATTTCTAAAAAAATTGAACGCACCATGGGAACTCATATTGGTGATGCAGGCAGTATTCGCGTATATCAAGATGATATTGACTGGATGAGCGAGGCAGATATGTTTATCGCCGAAGGTTATCTTTTTTGTGAAACAGCACGGGATGCGATGTTTGAATTGGCGGCAGGGGTAAAGGCAAAAGGCAAACTCGTTACACTGAGTATTGCTGCTGGATTTTGTGCAACAACGTACAAGGAATCATTAAATCAATTTATTGATGAACAAGTTGACATTGTGATTGGTGATAAATCTGAGGCATTAACGTTAACAAATAGAACAGATGTACGTGATGCCATTGCTGCATGGCAAGCCATGGGGAAAAAGGGAGCGATTACATGTGGTATAGAAGGCGCTTATGTTTTTGACGATGCAAAGATTTATCATATAGAACCTCCATCTATTGGAACAGTAATTGATGCAACAGGGGCTGGTGATGGATTTGCGGCTGGTTTTGTAGCAGAAATTCTTAAAACAGGTGATATCGTAAATGCTGGAAAATTAGGCGCATACTGTGCGGGTAGTGTATTACAAGTAGCAGGTGGATATCCGCCAGAATCATTAGCAAAAGATATCGCTTTGGGATTGCCATGGTTTATTTTACATAACGAAATTAACTAGGTTTGTATCTATTTTATGCAAAATGATTTGGAAGAGGTATGCACATAAACTTATGCAGCAAGTGGTTGATAGGTCTTTTTTTCATCTGAATAGGTGAAAATTTGCCCTGTCTTAATATCAAAGAACCATAAATGTATCAAAAGATTACCTTGTTCAATTCTTTCCTTAATCCATGGAAATGTAAGGCAGTTTTGGCGCGATTGATGAAGAGACTGCTTGGCGCATTCATCAATGGCTTTTGGTTTCATGCTTGCGGTTTTGGGTTTGGTATCTTTTGTTTTAATAAGCGTCACCCAATTTGTAATAAAGTCATCTTGACCCAAGACATCATGTTTTAAAAGCGCTTGAATGCCACTGCATTGGCTGTGCCCAAGCAAAATAAGATGTTCAACATGCAAATAACAAATGCCAAATTCAAGCGCTGCGCTGGTACCATGATGTGCTTCATCTTTTTCATAAGGCGGCACAATATTGGCAACATTGCGCACAACAAATAAATCACCAGGATTACATTGCAAAATAAGCGCTGGATCCACACGGGAATCACAGCATGCAATAACCATCGTTTTTGGTTGCTGCCCATTACGGGACAAGTGATGCATAATAGACTGATCACCATGCGCATATTTATCTCGAAAGATTTCATAACCTTTAAGGAGTTTTTTTAAACTTTTATTGGTCGACATGTGTAAACGTTATCATTCTTGAATTATGAACCCGATCATACGTAACTTTACCGATCATCGCAAGCACGATTGTACGCATTCCATTTGCTCATTACGCATCATTTCACTAAAGCTAGTTCATTTTATTTTTTAACTAAATGTTAATAATTAAACGTCATGCTAAGAATATAAAGTTGGTTATCGATGATAGAATAGGTGTGCCCTATGCAATTCTCTGATTATGAAAATGACTTTGAACGCGCATTACATGGTTTTCGTTTGACAACAGCTGAAATTACTTACCATTTACCAGATCACCCCCTTCTTTTACAAACGTATGTATGGCAGGAATTTGATTGTCCGCCTCGATTTCCACGTTTGCTTGCCTTTATTGATTTTTGGCACAAAAACATTGACGGGCAGATTGAGACAATTCAGGTGATGACAGCAGGTGATTTAATCCCTAATTCAATTATGGTTCCTGCAATTAGCGTTGAACTTCACTAAGACAGTCTCTGATATACCGTCTTTCAAATAACTATTTTATACCACGCATATGATTAACGAAACTTGCAAGTCCAATTTGACGCCTGCGACGTAAACGCTCAGCGATTAAAATAGCACGGACATTTGAAACACTTTCTTCAAGTGTATGATTGACCATGACATAGTTATATTCTGGCCAATGGCTTAGCTCATACGTAGCTTCACTCATGCGGCGCGCAACGACTTCAGCTGTGTCTTGGTTTCGACCACGCAAACGATTCTCTAATTCACTCAGTGATGGCGGCAAAATAAATACTGTAACCAAATCATCACGTGATGTTTGACTAATTTGCTGCGTACCCTGCCAATCAATATCAAAAACAACATCTTCGCCATTTCCTAATGTATCGGATACAAATTGATTAGGTGTGCCATATAAATTACCAAATACTTCGGCATGTTCCAAGAATTCATTATTTTCAAGACGACGTTCAAATTCATCAACAGAGACGAAATAGTAATCAACGCCATCAACTTCACCTGGGCGTTTTGGTCGCGTTGTAACAGAAATCGATGTTTTTAGTTTTTGTTCTGTTTTTAAGAGCGTATTCACAATAGATGTCTTGCCAGCACCAGAGGGTGAGGATAAAATCAACATCAAGCCACGCCGTTCAAAATCATTCATTCAAATTATTGTCTCATTTTTCAGTATGGCTTAATCATAAGATAAGAATATAAAGATGTAAATAATTATTATATTCTGTTTATGTAAAAAAATATTATTTATAAAATTTGATTTATATTTAAAATCTATTACTTTATCAACTTTATTAAGTGTGATATAGTCCATTATCAAATAAAAGGACAATGATTTTATGGATACAAGTACAGCTATTGTACCATTACCCCAAGGGCACAATAAACACAAAGAAACTTCTGAGATTGAATCGACTCCCTACAACATCGAAGCAGAGCAAGCTCTGTTAGGTGCTCTTATTTTAAATAATAGCACGTTTGAACAAATTTCTGATTTTCTGCGTGCGGAACATTTTTCTCAAAAAGTTCATAGCCTTATTTTTCAATCAATTGCGCATTCACTTGAACGTGGTCGCATTGCTGACCCTGTTACATTAAAAGATGTTTTAAGCCATGATACTGAATTTAATGAATTGGGCGGTTATCAATATTTGGTTGATTTGTCAGATTCGGTTTATTCACTTGTTAGTGTGGCAGATTATGGTCGCCTGATTTATGATATGTATATGCGGCGTCAGCTTATTTCGATAGGACATGAAACGGTTGTTGATGCACGAAAATTGGATGGTGAGCGCTTAGCAAATGATGTGATTGAAGATGCTGAACGGCGGCTCTATCAACTCGCAACAATCGGTCATTCAACATCAGGTGCCGTGTCATTTGGTAAAGCATTGGCAAAGGCAATATCGACAGCTGAAATTGCATACAAACGTGATAGTCATGTTGTGGGTGTAACGACTGGCTTTACGGATATGGACAAATGGCTGGGCGGGCTGCATCCGTCTGACCTTTTGATTTTAGCGGGCAGACCATCCATGGGAAAAACAGCACTTGCCACAAATTTAGCCTTTAATGCGGCAAAGATTTATGCAGAAAAGAATCGTGATGGCGCGCCTGTCCTCTTTTTCTCACTCGAAATGTCAGCTGAACAATTAGCCAATCGTATTTTATCAAGTGAATCAGGGGTATCATCTGATCTTATTCGACGTGGCGCGATTAGAGCTGATGATTTTCCACGTCTAGTTGACGTAAGCCGTCGCTTAAGTGAAGTGCCTCTTTTTATCGATGACACACCTGCACTTACATCAACGGCCGTTCGAAATCGTGCGCGGCGTCTACAACGACAACACGGTATTGGTATGATCGTCATTGACTATTTACAGCTTTTATCAGGTAATGGTAAAAATGGCGGCGGAGATAGTGGTCGTGTTCAGGAAATTTCAGAAATTACTCGTTCATTAAAAGCGCTGGCCAAGGAATTAAATGTACCTGTTGTTGCCCTGTCACAGCTTTCACGTGCCGTTGAACAACGTGATGATAAACGTCCGCAACTCTCGGACTTACGTGAATCAGGGTCGATTGAGCAAGACGCCGACGTCGTGATGTTTGTCTATCGTGAGGAATATTATGAATCACGAAAGGAGCCAACTGAAGGCACTGATAAGCATGCTGAATGGTGTGAACGAATGGCTGGCATGCATAACAAAGCTGAGGTTATTATTGCCAAACAACGTCACGGTCCTATTGGTACTGTTCGCTTATTCTTTGATGGCGCATTGACAAAATTTGGAAATTTAGCGACTGAATAACGACATTTTGATTCACCAAAAACGAGTTAAAGCCATTCTGCGGCATGCCTTAAACATACCTTTTTATCCAATTGAAATTCATAGTCAAACCACAGGCTTTTAAGACGCCTCAACGTATCACCCATTTGCACACCAGGTGTATAACCAAGGCACAACAAATCCTTTGCTGTTATTGGAAATAAAGGCAAAGGCATAAAATCACGTACATACTGACGGGTCACGTAAATAGATACACCCGTATTGTTTGCCGCCTTAGCGCGCACTAACAGATTTGCATCAATCCACCACTGTGGATTCGTTAATGCAATTTCCTTTAAATTCTTTGTCATCAATGCTTTCAGCTTTTGTTGCTGCGCACGTGATAATTTAAGTGGACAATGAACCAAATCTGCAGATATCAACAAAGCACTTAACCGTCGAATTGGACAAATATCACTGCGATTAGACGTCCTCTCCAGTATAATAAGCCGCCGACAAAAGCCGCTCTTTATAGGCGCTTTAAATGTATGTTCGAGTAAACCATACGCACACAGAGATTGAATGATTGGATTTGGCCAAGGTTGCGCCAGAATGCTGAGCAGTTCGTGCTGAATACGTTCTATACTAAGTGTAGTCAACCCATGTGCCAACTTATGCAAAGGCGGCAAAACAGTCAAATCCACACATCCATTACCAAAACGTCCCCAAAAACGAAAATAACGCCAAAGACGTAAATAGTCTTCCGCAATCCGTTGATGAGCGTCACCAATAAAACGCACACACCGATTATGCAAATCCTGCACACCATTAAAAGCATCATAAAGTATATTCTTATGATCCACATAAAGTGCATTGATCGTAAAATCACGGCGCGTAGCATCCACAATAAAGGATGTTCCAAAAGCAACCTCCGCGTGACGACCATCGCTTTTCACATCACATCTTAGACTTGTCACTTCCATGGGCAACCCTCTATATAAAAGTGTTAAGGTGCCGTGGTCGATGCCTGTTGGAAAGTAATTAATTTGATTATGATCACAAAACTGAATGACTTCTTGCGGTGTAGCGGCAATGGCAATATCAATATCAGGGGACTTTACAGAATTATGTTGATTAAGCAAGGCATCCCGTACGCAGCCCCCAACAAGGCGCGCATCAATATGCTGATCTGCACAAAGATTCAAAAACGCCCATGCTCGTTTATCAATACGATCAGGTGCAGCAAATGGCATTTCTGAAAAGGTTGATTGTGTCATAAAAATAAATGCTTATCATAATCTTATCACATCATAAGAGGTTGCTATATTGTTTGAAACAATTCTTTAGACATATCAATGCCAGCTTTTAACATTTTACTATTTGCTGTGTGTTTTGTTTGATCATCAATCACCTTCAAATAAACCTCTGCTGGATTAATAGAAGAACCCTCATAAGTACCTGCCTTAAGGCGGCCTGCGCCATTCTCGCCAGGAAAACAAATTCTTAATTCACCTGATTCATCTGTTGCTTGAAAAACGCCAGGAAGCCCTTCTGATAATTTATTCACATTATTAAAATGCGCTAAGGGTATTCGTGCATATTTTAGATCTTTACTATTACTGTAATGCACAATCACAAAACCATCCTCTGATATATGCATACTTTCATATTCACCTGTGCTATATCCATTAACAAGAGAAGCTTTGTTCAAACGATTTTCAGTTCCGTTACCTCTAACAGCCGAAAAATCAAGGGCAATCGATGAATTATCGGCGCCATTATCCCATGTAATACCTAATTCTGGCGGAGAAGCGCTGCTCTCCGTTGTAGATGTTGGATTAAATCCAAGCAATTTGCCATCGACGTCGAATTCAACGTTTACACCATCCACATAATCAGCGCCAATTTCTATACCGCTATCCTCTGGCACAGCAACGTTAATTTTCCACACCTGACGACCTGCGGCAAGCGTAGGGGCGGTATCTAATTTTGTCCATATACATTCAATATTATGCGCCTTTCCTGTTGAATCAACGACACTAATTGATGTTTTAAAAGGATCAGCTGAATCGGGTGAAAGCGAGAAAAAGAACGCTGCTTTGTTAGTTGTTTCCTTGATGGGATCAACTTTTGTAAGATCAAGTGTTTCTAAATTTTCAACTGATTTATCATTTGTACTTTTCGTCGTACCATCTGGGTTTGTTAAAAATACTTGCAAACGTTGCCCCAATTGATTGCGTACAATGTTATCTTTATCGGGCGCAAATGTACCATTAAATGTAACGCCAAATTTCTCCGTCAATTCATCTTTTACCATAACAGCTGATCGTGAAACGGTGGATCCTGCTAATAAAGAAAAATGTGTTGGCACATGCGATTCAACAGGCGCACCCGTTTGATTAAGGTGCCGAATACGTGTGTAATCAATATTGCAGCCACTATTCGACGTTTCAGACATAACACCAAGAAATTCCATAGGTGCACCTGCAACGGTGTCAGAGGCGGTAATATTGGCAGCATGCCCTTTCATTTTCTGACTACAAAGACCAAGACCTTGGATACTAATTGCCAATGAACTTGAATTACCAATTCGATCAATCATGATATGTTTCCTTAACTACATGTTTCGGTTTTTTATATTTAATTTAGAGTGTTGTTCCCATATGTGTGGGCGTCGGCGTGGGTGGTGGCATGGTCTGTGTTTGATACAAGCGCATGGCTTTATCCATATAGGTCATTCGGTCGAGGTTATAGATAGGCACACTTCCAGAGTAAGGAACCACAAATTCTTTATTACTGAAGTCAATATCTGTAATGCGACTTTTTAATTCGATTTCTGTATCAAGTGGATTGTTATATATGCCATAGGCTTCAACCTCTACTGTATATTCACCTTTTGGCGCGTCATCGCCGTCACTCATTTTTCCATCCCATATATATTTATTACGCCCTTTTTTAGCATCAATTTCTTTAATGAAAATAATATCTCCATCACTATTTCGAAAAGCAATTTTTGCTGTATGGGGAAGCTCTGAAAAATGAAAATAAATTTCTTGCTCGTCATTCTGAAGGTCAAAATAATTCCCTGAATGTTGAACATCTTTACCCTGCAATTGGATGGCAGTCGTGCTAAAATTAGCCTTTTGTAAATGAAGTGATCTTTGTTGCGTTGTCGTCAGTTCACGGGTATTCGCCATAAGAACAAGATTCTGTAGTGATTCAGTCACCTTTTCTGTACTTGAATCATCACCTGGAAAATGATTCTTAATTTGCGCGAATAGCATTTCAAGTGTAAACTTAATACTTTCCTCACCTTTGATTCCCAATGTTCGATGCAAATCAACACTATTATCGCCATGTCCAATATTATGATCCAGTTCTTGCAGGTCAAAACTATTTTTTCTTTTTTTTGCCGCGTGATCCGTGTAAGTTAGGATAGGTGACATTGCCTTTTGAATATTTCCTGACATGAACTATACTCCCTGCTGGTTGGCGTTTTTAGTTAATATTTGAATAGCATCAGGTGCAACCTCAAGATCAGCATCAATTAAAATCAACTTGATACTCTCGCGATTTTGACTAAGCAATCGCTGCATTTCCTTTTTCTCGCCCTTAAATATTAAACGTGCCTTTCCATTATCAACCGTTAAGTCCATATCAACAGATCCCAATGTTTGATGCTTCATTTGCACACTGATATTAGCATTTTTGATATTAAATTCACGGTTGATGCGCGAATGAAGCGTGCTAATAATAGTCCGAATGGCATCTGATTTTTGCGCTGTTTCTTCAGCACGCGCAATGATCTGTTTTGCATTTTGTTCGGGGTTATCAAGAAAGTCAGAACTCCCATCATAACCTGAATCACCACCAAGTGAACGGTCTGTTTGTTGCCAAGCTGACAGGGCATTCATAGGCAATGTTGATTTAAAATGTTCTGTTTCATCCAACAAATCATGTTCAATCGGATGCATTGTAAGGGCTGATAATGGAATTTGAATCGTCGATTGTGGAATATAATGCCCTGTTGCTGTCGCACTTATACTCATAATATTTTGTTTAGCTTCATGACGCATGATTTTTGACAACGCTTCAAATGCGGCACGTTTGCGATTATTGGCTATATTTTGTGTATGCCTATCGGATAAATCAACGATTGCCTCTTTATCCGATATTTCCTCCCCTTCTTTTAGGGTGATTGGTGCATCGTCTGTATCATCCTTTTGCACAGCGTGTGATGATACAAAGGAGTCTGATGGCGTTGTTCCCACTAAATCAAAGGTCTCTATAGGAAGATGGGGAACAATAATGTGTGAAGAAAATGCATTGCTGCTTTGTAAATCCAGAGTATTTTCTGCTGCCAAGGTTGCAGCAAGTTGATTCGCTATGGCTTCAATTTCACCAATATTATCGGTTGGCATGATATAGAGTGAGCGTGGATCATTACTCAACACTTTCTTTAGCTTTATTTGCTGATGTGCTACATCTTTTAAATAAGCAGAAAATTGATCAGATGACTCAATAGACGCATCATTTTCATGTGATTGATTGCTGGTATATACGGTTTTTACTGGCGCATGACGTAACGAAAGCGCGTCATTTGAGGTGCTTGTTGCATGGATATATGCCATAAAAAATCACTTATTGAATAGTTGCTATAATTTGTGTTTATTGCAAGATGCATGCCAGAAATCACTTGCATTAAAAATTCTCTCATTTACAATGAATTTAGTTAAATTGTAACTTTAGGTGTAAAATGCAAAATCAAGGAAATGACTCGACAATGAAAATTCTCGTTGGCGTCGTTCTCGTAGCGGTCGTAGCGATCGTTGCATATATGACAATGAACGGAAATTCAGCGTCTGATACAAAAGAAAAAGTAACAGCGACTCCTGTTAAATCAGCTGATGCCGATAAGGCTGGATTTACAGCCGCGCAAAAGAAAGAAATTGAAGAAGTTGTTATTAAACTTGTTCGTGAACAGTCTGATACTTTTATGGCTGCAATCAATGATGGCATGCAACTACAACAAGAAAAAGTTGCCCAAGATCTTATCAAAACAGCAACCGCTGAAAAAGATAATATCTCAAAGAATGCTGTCATTTGGGGTGATCCAAAAGCTGCTATGCGCGTATATGCAATGATTGACCCAATGTGCCCACACTGCCATGATTTCATGCGCGTTGCTATTACTGTTTTGGAGAAATCAAAAGATGTGTCTTTCCAAATGATTGTAGCGCCAATATTGGGTGCAAATTCAGTTGCTGTCTCAAAAGTTATTTTGGCATCCCACATACAAGGTGCGGATAAATCAAAGAAATTAATGGCTAAATTTGTGGACAATGTAACAGGTCTTGATCGTGCAAAATTTATTGGTTTGATCAAAGACGCAGGCATTGATGTTGCACGCTTCGAAAAAGATGAAGCGTCTGATGCGATTGAAAAGCAATTATTAGCGAATGTTGGTATCCTTGAAAAATTAAAAGTTCCAGGTGTTCCAACCATCTTTATTGAAAACAAAGATGGAACACTTATTTCAACACCACCAATGAAGCCTGAGGATTTTGTAGAACTCGCCGAGCGTCTAAAAGATGGCGAAGATATCAGCAAGCCTTCAACAAAACCAAAGAAAGAGGAAACTAAAAAGGAAGAGGCTAAAAAGCCTGAAGTCAAAGTTGAGGCAAAACCAGAAGCTAAAGCCGATGTAAAAAAGGAAGAGGCTAAAAAGCCAGAAGCCAAAGCAGACGCAAAAGCTGATGTAAAAAAAGAAGAGGCTAAAAAGCCTGAAGCTAAAGCTGAGGCAAAATCAGAAGCTAAAGCCGATGTGAAAAAGGAAGAGACTAAAAAGCCTGAAGCTAAAGCTGAGGCAAAACCAGAAGCTAAAGCCGATGTGAAAAAGGAAGAGGCTAAAAAGTCTGAAGTCAAAGTTGAGGCAAAATCAGAAGCTAAAGCCGATGTGAAAAAGGAAGAGGCTAAAGCCGATGCAAAGCCAGACGTGAAAACTGATGCTGATAAGAAAAAAGCACATTAAATATAGCTTTTTCTTGTTTGAACATCATGTAGGGGGACAAAATGTCTCCCTTTTATATATACTCAGCACCGATAACTTTACGCACTTCTTTCGTCATAGCGAGCCAGTTTTGCTGGCGTGGTTATTGAAAACAGTATTTCTAAGCCAAACAGCCGCTTCCGAAACAACAGCCGCTGGATTACCACAAAAACCTTCGGTTTTCTCGTGATGACGATCGCAGAGCATGTTGATAAGTCTCATCGTTAATCCCGAATTGAGGTTATTAAATCCAAAACTCAATAAATTATAAACAAATAACACTGATTATCCGTTGTTTCCTTGAATTTTAAACCTAAAGTCAGTACGCTGAAAGCGAGTCTTTTAGAAAAAATTTAGGAATGACTTTTATGACGGAACAAAACGCTGAACAGAACAATGCCGAACATAATGACACGCCGCTAATTGAAGTAACAAACCTTTATAAAGCGTTTGGCACAAATGTTGTGCTAAATGGTATTACATTCTCTGTTAAGGCAGGTGAATCATTCGTTGTCATTGGCGGATCTGGAACAGGAAAATCCGTCTTAATTAAATGCATCCTGGGATTAATTGAGCCTGATAAAGGAGAAATTCGCGTCAAAGGAAAAGACCTTGCCGAACTAACCAGTAGAGAACGGCGCGAAGTACTCAAACATTTCGGCATGCTTTTTCAGGGAGGCGCCTTATTTGATAGCATGAGTATCGTGGATAATATTGCTTTTGGTCTCATCCAAGGCGCAGGAATGGCACGATCGGAGGCACGCAAAATAGCCCTTGAAAAACTAGACGCTGTTGATTTATCCGCAAAGGTCGCCAATCTTTACCCAGCCGAACTTTCAGGTGGTATGCAAAAACGTGTCGCATTGGCACGCGCTATCGCAACCAGCCCAGACATTATTTTTTTTGATGAACCAACAACAGGTTTAGATCCGATTGTTAGTGGCACAATCAACGATCTCATTGTACGATGCGTCCGTGATATTGGCGCCAGTGCTGTTACCATTACTCATGACATCCATAGCCTTCGTCAGATTGGCGATCAAGTTGGGCTCCTCTTTAAAGGGAAATTTGTATGGCAGGGATCTGTTGATGAAATGGATTCCACACGCAACCCTTATGTTGTGCAATTTATTAATGGCAAGCCAGATGGTCCCTTTACCGTGTAAATGGTGTATGTCATATAATATTGAGCATGAAACAAAAAGGGGATCAATCTAGAAAATGACAAATGCACGCTTAACATCATCCTGTAAAGCCCTTTTTAAGAGAGCACCTTATTTAAGCACCTTTACTCTTGGCGCTCTAATGGCACTTGCCTTTGCCCCTGTTTACTTTTTACCAGGCATCATCATTAGTCTTTGGGGATTCATGATAAACCTTGATCAGGCAACAACAATACGCCAAATGATGCAACGCCTATACGTTTTTGGACTTGGATTTTTTCTAGCAGGCATGCATTGGGTAGGTTTTTCTTTTCGTGCTGCTGACATGGGATGGGTTGGCATACCTGCTGCCATCTTGCTTGCCAGTATCTTATCATTCTTTCTGATCCCTATTGCCTTTTTTATCACCCCTTTTAAATCTAAAACCATTGAACGCCGCCTTGCATTTTCTGTGGGTTTTGCCATTTGTGAATGGTTACGTGGGCATTTATTTACAGGGCTTCCTTGGAATTTAGTGGGTTCAATTTGGGGAACAGGCACATTTTATACACATGATATTGGACTATCTATTTTACAAAGCACTGCCTGGATTGGCATTTATGGACTTTCATTTCTAACAATCTTGGCAGTAATCCTTATCACCTGCTCCCATCGTTTTTTACGTAACAGCGCCTGTTTCTTATTTATTATACTATCAGCTTTTGGTATATATCGCCTCAAACACACCCCAACAGACGTGCACAGCAACATAACTATACGCCTTGTTCAACCTTGTATTGAACAACGTTTAAAATGGGTTCCAGGCAAACTAGAAGGCAACATAAAACGACATATGAATCTATCCGTTTTGGAGGCAGAACGTCCCTTATCAG
Source organism: Alphaproteobacteria bacterium (assembly GCA_947488275.1). GTDB lineage: Bacteria > Pseudomonadota > Alphaproteobacteria > Paracaedibacterales > CAIOTO01 > CAIOTO01. The sequence goes on from CANKZX010000002.1 coordinate 50,896, forward strand.
CCATCATTTGGCCAGAGGCTGCTGTACCAATGCTGCTGAATACATCACCTGACGTCCAACGTGTGCTCGCCCAAATTATCCCACCAAGCGGAATCTTACTTACAGGCGCCAGCCGTAAAGAAAATAATAACCTTTACACAGGACTATCTGTTCTTAATGAAAAGGGAGAAATTATTCATTTCTACGATAAAACACATCTTGTACCATTTGGTGAATATGTACCATTTAAACAATTCTTACCTGTTGAAAAAATCACACCTGGCGCCATTGATTTCACAGCTGGAAAAGGGATTGAAACCGTTTCCCTTCCACACATTCCGCCGTTTTCACCACTTATTTGCTACGAAGCCCTATTTCCCAGTGAAGTCGTTCAATCACCATCTGCAACAGATACGTTCAACAAACGTCAGACCAAACGTCCCGAATGGTTACTTAATCTTACAAATGATGCATGGTATGGTCGATCATCAGGTCCGTATCAACATTTAGCCTTAACACGCCTTCGTGCCATTGAAGAAGGACTTCCCCTCGTCCGAGCCGCCAATAATGGCATCTCAGCCGTCATTGATGCGAACGGTCGTATTCTTTATAAATTAGGACTTGATCATGTTGGATTTATTGATTTTGAATTACCCAAGCCATTAAAAGCAACATTTTATAGCCACTACAAAGAAATCCCCTATTGGGCAATGCTTATCATAACAATGGGAATTGCTGTTGCATTACGTCGCAAACAATACGTTAGGAAGAAAAACATAGAATGAAACATTTTCTTCGCATGAGCGAAAATCCCGTCCACAACAAAAGTTTGTGGGCAATTTCATGGGTTAGTTTTTTAGGCGGCACGGCTAGCACAATGGTGCTATCCCTTTTATCATTTTTTATGCGTGATGAACTTGGTCTATCCTACAAAGAACTCGGCATCATTGAAGGTATTGCTATTTTCACAGCTTTCATGGCAAAGGTTTTTTCAGGCATCTTAAGTGACTACTGGAAATCACGAAAGTCATTGATTCTCATTGGCACCTTTGGCAGCGTCCTTATCAAACCCATATTTGCACTTGCTGGTGGTATCTTTTGGATTTTCATTGCACGTACAATTGATCGCCTCAGCAAAGGGATCAGAGCCGCCCCAACCGATGCTCTTATTGCTGATCTTTCCCCTAAACGTGGCGAGGGCAATAGCTATGGCACACGTTATACCATGTATGCCTTTGGTTTTATGTGTGGGGGTGGATTATCGTCCCTTATTCTATGGCTATCTTCCAACAATTATCGTCTTGTCTTTTGGTTGTCGATAATCCCTGCAATGCTTGCCTTTTTAATTCTCTACTTTTACGTCAATGAATCAACGACAGAAAAACCCATCTCATCAACACGTAAACATGAATGGAAATGGCGCGATATTAAGCATCTACCTGTGCAATTCTGGCATTTACTTATCGTAACCTTTTTATTGATGAATGCCCGTTTTAGCGAATCATTCTTATCGCTCCGTGCAAAAGAACTGGGCTGGGAAATCACGGTTATCCCCCTCTTCATGGTACTTTATAATTTGATCGAGGCAACAACCGCCATGCCCATTGGAAAATTAGCAGATCGTCTTAATCGCAAGAAAATGTTGCTATTAGGCATTCTTGTACTCACCTTTACAAACATCATCATGATCATGGCACCTTCAAAAAGCATCATCATTATCGGAATGGTATGCGCTGGATTACACATGGGAATGACGCAAGGATTAATTGGCACACTTATTGCTGAATCAACACTACCCCATTTACGAGGAACAGCGTTCGCATTGTATTATTTTATCGCAGGCGTGGCATTACTGACGGGAAACTCTATCGCAGGTCATGTATCCGACCTTTCACATGGTGCGATCGGCGCATTCTATTGCGGACTTTTATTCACGTGTTTATCGGCGGGATATTTAGCGTTTGCCCTTTATTACAAACATAAAAAATAAAATACGAATGCTAAAAATACCGCGCTGATGCAGCAATATATTTATAACCTGTTACAATCGTTAAAACGGCAGCACCCCACAACATGACCTCGCCCACGTTACGTGCTGGGCTTACAATATCAGCCGTATCCCCTACAAAAAGCAAACAAATCGCCAGCATTTGCACGCCTGTCTTCCATTTAGCTAAACGTGATACCGAAATGGTCACATGGATCTCACTTAAATGCTCTCGCAATCCTGACACTAAAATCTCACGACTCAAAATAATAATCGCAGGTATTAATGAATAACGACTGATACGCTCAAACCCAGCCAATAACAACAATGTTGTTGCAACCAATAGTTTGTCTGCCATAGGATCTAGAAATTGCCCCAGACGTGAAATCTGCGAATAGGTACGCGCGACATAACCATCCAGATAATCCGTAATACACCCAACAATAAACACAATTGCTGCTGTAAAGCGCCAGGCAGGCGTCCCAATATAAAAGGAAATCACCAAAACAGGAATTAAAAGAATACGAAAAAAGGTAAGAATATTAGCTGTCGTTGAAAACATAAGAAACTGAGACTTTCATATACGTTGACAACACTATAACCTTATTCATGGAAATAGTCATAGATTTTTTGCGCAACCGCACGATTAATACCATCCACCCTCTCCAAATCAGAAATCCCCGCATTTGCCACATTTTTAGCCGAACCAAAATGAAGTAATAATTGCTTCTTTCGTGCGGCGCCAATCCCTGAAATATCATCTAATGCCGATTTTGTTAGTGTCTTTTGCCGCATTTTTCTGTGCGTACCAATGGCAAACCGATGCGCCTCGTCCCGAAGACGTTGCAAAAAATGTAAGAACGGATCATGCGGCGGCAATTGGATTTCATCTCTGTTTTTCATAAAAAAACGTTCACGCCCCGCATTGCGATCAGGTCCTTTTGCAATACCAATTGTCGGGATATCTAATGACATCTCAGTCAAAATCGATTCAACTGCTGACAGTTGCCCTGCCCCACCATCAATCAACAACAGATCTGGTAAAGCCCAATCATCTTTTCGCTGAAAGCGCCGTTTTAGAAATTCGCGCATCATGCCAAAGTCATCATTTGTAGCTGCTTCTTTTGGGGTGAATTTTCGGTACGATTTCTTATCAAACCCATCGGGTGTTGCAACCACCATCACACCGCATGCATGCGTTCCCTGCAAATGACTATTATCATAGATCTCAATCCTCTCTGGCACTTTTGGCAAATCAAATAACGTTTGAATCCCTTGAAATAACGATTTTAAATTATCCGCATCTGACACCTTTCGTTCAATGGCATCCGCTGCATTTTTAAGGGCATGCGCGATTAGATCAGCCTTCACCCCTTGTTTTGGCATTTCAATCACAGGCTTCATACCGTGTTTTTGCTCAAGCGCCGCCTGAATCAATTCAACCTCATCAACATTATGACTCAGCAAAACGAGAGGCGCTGGTGATCGTTCATCATAAAATTGTGGCAAAAAAGCGCCAAGACTGACAGATTCATCCTCATCCTTTGCATGTGCCAAAAAAAATGATGCTGTACCAAAATTGCGACCATATCGAAAAAAGAATACCTGCACACAACACAGACCACCATGCTTTACAATCCCAATAATATCTGCATCACGCACACCACTGATATTGATACGCTGACGGGATTGAATTTCTGTCATTAATTTTATCTTATCGCGTATCTGGGCTGCCTTTTCAAATTCCATTGCCTCGCTATACGTCATCATCTTATCGGCCAATGCCTTTTGGACAACATCCGTTTTGCCCAGCAAGAAATCCTTTGCCTGCTGTACTGCATCATGATAGGCAACCTCGTCAATACGTTTCACACAAGGCGCTGTGCACCGTTTGATATGATATTGCAAACACGGGCGCGTACGATTACTGAAATAGGTATCTGTGCAAGTGCGCAGATTAAAAATCTTTTGCAAGACCAAAATAGCCTCGTCCACGGCAGCCACATTGGCGAATGGACCAAAATAGGCACCAGGGATACTGTGTGAACCACGATGTTTCAGAACGCGCGGGAATGAATGATCCTTTGTTATTAAAATATAGGGAAATGATTTATCGTCTTTCAGCAACACATTATAACGGGGTTGCAAACGCTTAATTAAATTGGATTCCAACAACAACGCCTCAATTTCAGTATGCGTTGTAACAATTTCCATCGTGTGGGTTTCGGATACCATGCGCTGCAATCGATTGGGCAATTTATCAATATGCGTGTAGGAAACAACACGTTTTTTTAGATTCTTTGCCTTCCCCACATACAACACATCCCCTGCGGCATTAATCATGCGGTACACACCTGGCTCCCCCCCTAGTGTGTGCACAACATCACGAATAATCTGAATACCCTTTGCCATGCGGTCACGCATCAAGAGTGGCTTCACCGAATCTAAAAGTTCATCCGTCATTACAAAAATCGACATTATGTGTTGTGATGCGCTATTTTATAAGGAAAATCCACGAAAAGATAGCACACGATACCAAGAAGTGATATAAAATAAAAATAATACTGGATATTCTTTTTGTGCATTACTATATATAATGTACACTTAATCGAATCATTACACATTAATTTCAACAGGGGTTTAGGATGAAATCTTTTTACACAAAGCTATTCATGTTAACATGCATTTTTGGTCTGCCATGTACGGCGAGTCTTGAACAGCAGGTAGAAAATGGTCGGCGATTCATCCAGGGTCATTATGAAGAACGTCGTGTGGCATTTAATGAGGACTTCAAAAACCTTACGATTGCGGGTCACACTAAAGCAATTGATGATCTATTAAGTGATGAAACACGCGTGCGCAAAGTCAAAATGAGCACACGTAACCTGCAAAATCATCAACAAACAATTTTAAGTGCTGTGATAGCGAAAGAACTAATTGGATATACAACAACCCCTAGAAAAGCGGGTTCTATTTATAAAGTAAAACAAAGCTCTGCGCACTTTAAACACTTTGAAATTTTACGATTGACCGAGGATTTTTCCTATCATATAGCAAGTCAATTCTATCAAAATCAACCAATCAATCACCAAGGATTACAAAAATTAATTGTTGGTGATTATGCTAAAATACTGACCTATAGCGGCATCACAAGAGACCTATTTGCGAATTGGTTTGGGGAAGTTCTTGAAGCGCATGCAACAGGTATTATAGCGAAACAAAAACCAACACCAAAACGTGCAATGCCAGTTTCCAATAGAGTCAACCAAATACCAAAAACTGACCATTATGCAAGCGCAGCATCGACCAAATCATCAGCGGCAGCAAAAGCAAAAATATATGATCCAGAATTTGATGACGATGATTATGTTGAACAACCCATACCAAAAGCAAAACCAATTCCTTTTGATCCAAATGTGCCATTACCTCAAGAAACAGATTATCCAACGGCGGCAAATCCATATGGGGGGGCAACAGCTGCGTATAATCCAGAATTTTATGGAGAAGGGTCTTATGATGCACCATCTTATGGCGTAGAACATAATGCTGACATGAGTGAAGAAGAGGCTATTAGACTCGCCACACTATTAAGCATGGCAGAATTATCTCAAAACCCCGCCGGCAGAAGAACGTATCGAGCTGAAGAAACGTCAGCTTTTGGTAACGAAGAAGGAACAAGAAAGGCTGACCAGGTATATAGAGATCGATTACTTTCGATCAACTCAAGTGAAATTTATAACCCAAATAATCCAGAATATGATGATACGGAATATCCAATCGAATTGACAGGGTTTTCGGATGGCTCTGAAGGTCATGAATTAGGTGTATATGTATCCCCAGAAGATTGTGCAGCGCAAGAACGCTTACTTGCTGAAATTAAACAAAAACGCCAGGATGAACTAAGACTTAAAGAAATTGAACGTGCACAAAAAGAGGACGAAATTCGTCGTCGTCAGGAAAAAGAACGCCTAAAAGAATTGCAACGCCAAGAGGAAGAAGAACGCCTAGCCGCTGAGCAAGCGATAAGACCTATAAGTAACTCCCATACTGTCTCAATAAAAATTAGTGAATTATTAAATAAATTGGATAGTGCAGCCAAAGACATTAATGAAACAGACGCTGCAGAAATGAGTGTAACGATCAATCAACATACATGGACTGTTTCTGTTGAAAATTACGCTAAATTTAAAAAACAGTTTAAAGGAACATATGACTCAGATTTACTTATTGGACCGTTTTATTCGTCTACAACTGAAAGTAGAATAAAAACCAAACTTGCCACATACCGTTTTGAAAAAGCAGGAAGCGACATAATAGAACTAACGTTAACATTAAAGGCAAAATAAAAAAATTATACCCATCATGTCTCAAAATGTTGATTTTTGGTCTCAAGATTTTATCACAGAAATGACCTTTAAAAACAGCGCTTAGCTATTCTAAGCAAGACTTTTTAAAGCGAAATTTATGGGGTAAAAGATAAGAAGCAAAACCAATGTTTTGAGATGTGATGGGTATATATATTCAACACCGATGATTGTTGGCGATTCCATCGTCATGGCGAATCTGCGTAAGCTGATGTGGTCATCCCAAAAAAAGCCTTGGATCACCACGAAGTGATGATCCAGTGGCTGTTATTTCGGAAGTGACTATTTTTCCAGAAATATTATTTTACTGGATCAACTATGTTGCATAAGTTTTTTTTAAGCTTATGCAACCATATCACCTGTTTTCAATTTTACATTGGCAATAGCCACACCTGCTACGCAGGTTCGCTATGACGGCAGAATTGCAAAAAAGCATTCTGTGAGACGAATCTGGATCATCACGTTGCCCCTAAAGGTGCCTCGTGATGATGGAGAATGATAAGTACGGGAATAGAAATTTAATATTTTCAGTGTTGAATGGGCATTGTAAAAAATGCTATGTTTACGTATTCCTTATGGAGGGATGCCAGAGCGGTTGAATGGGGCGGTCTCGAAAACCGTTGTGCGTGCGAACGTACCGTGGGTTCGAATCCCACTCTCTCCTCCATTTCGTTGTTTTATATGGTTCAGTATCGTTCACAAATATCATCAAAACAAAGGGTTTTGCTTACTTTATTTGATCATTTTAGTTTAATACTGCTCATTGACATTCTGGGGGCATATGGGGTATAAATGGGGGCACTAAAATAAATCATAAAAAGTATGCCCCCAATGCCTTTAACTGATACGGCTTGCAAAAACGCCAAGCCAACCGAAAAAACCCGTAAACTCTCTGATGCTGCGGGTCTCTATTTAGAAGTAACACCAACTGGTAATAAATACTGGCGCCTTAAATATCGTTTCTTAGGAAAAGAGAAACGTCTTGCCTTTGGTGTGTATCCAGAAGTTTCATTAAAAGAAGCACGTGAAAAACGCGATGTTGCACGAAAATTGTTATCTGATAATATCGATCCTTCTCGTGCAAAAAAAGAAGAGAAGAGGCTGCTTCAATTGAATCAGCAAAATAGCTTTGAATCAATAGCCCTTGAATGGCATGAAAGTAAAAAACTTGGCTGGACAGAACGGCACGCTGAATACGTGTTACGCCGCATAAAAGCGAATGTATTTCCCGCATTAGGTCAGCTCCCTATTACTGAAATAACAGCAGCTGAATTATTAAGCACTTTGCGTTTAATTGAAAAACGTGGTGCATTGGACATAGCTCATCGTGTATTACAAACATGTGGACAAATTTTTTTATATGCTATCGTTACGGGGCGTGCAACTTATAATCCAGCAACTGATTTACGCGGAGCACTGAAAACACCTAAAAAAGAACATTACTCCTCATTAAAATCAACCGAATTATCAGAATTTCTTCAAAAATTATCACTATATGAAGGTAACTTGCAAACAAAATTTGCTATGCAGCTACTGTTGTTAACCTTTGTACGCACAGGCGAACTACGTGGCGCAAAATGGGAAGAAATCAATTTTGAAGCGGCTGAATGGCGCATACCAGCGGAACGTATGAAAATGCGTGAACAGCATATTGTTCCTTTAACAAATCAGTCTATTGAACTTTTAAAAAAGTTGAAACAAATAAGTGGTTATAGTTGCTTCATTTTTCCCAGTCAAAATACATCATCGAAGTGTATGAGTGAAAACACAATGTTGTACGCTTTATATCGAATGGGTTATCACAATCGAACAACCGTTCATGGTTTTCGTGCAACGGCATCAACAATCTTAAATGAATCAGGATTTCGTTCAGATGTAATAGAACGGCAGCTATCACATAGCGAGCGGAATAAAGTGCGTGCGAGCTATAATCATGCGCAGTATCTGCCTGAACGTCGCAAAATGATGCAATGGTGGGCGGATTATTTGGATGCCATCGTGGATGGGGATAGTAATGTCGTTGTTGGTAAATTTGGGAAGGTGGCGTGAGTGAAATGTTGAATAATTCATTTAAAACAAATAGACATGGTAGTAGGACTTCATTTGAAAGACCAGATTATAAGAAATGGCTAGACTATGATTACTGGAATATTGAAGATTTCGCTTCTTTACTTGTTGAAATTGATCCTAATACAATGATTTATGTTATTGCATCCGTGGAAGATATGTATAAATTGAATAAATTAAAAGGAGGAATTAGTCCATTAGCAAATCATGAGCAAGAAGCGCACCTTATATATGAAAATTATAAGGATTATTTAACGCAGCTTAGAAGATCAAAATTATTTCAAAATATTGAAAAACAAGCTACCCCTCAGAAATGTCTTGAATGGGCTTCTAATAAAGATATTTCAATGCCATCTCCGTTAATGTTCCGTATTGATATAAAAAAAAATGAAAAAAGTACAAGAGCAATAACAAATTCTTTTAATAAATTACAAAAGGCTTTTGCTGCTTTGTGTAAAGATAAATATGATTTTGACAATGATCCTGGAGCAATGTCGAAAATAATAAGCAGCATGGATCGTGGAGGCTTTTCTTTGGATGATCAAACCATCCGAAAACACTTTAAGGAGGGGCTTAATAAAATTGAAGAAGCTTCTAGATGATTATAGTTTGGTAATGAGAATTCTCTTTTTTTAAATAGAATTCGCCCACAGTTAATTTTGAACACGTTAAGGTTCCATTATGTTTAATAAACAAGGGGGCTTTAATTTTATGCATAACTTACATCTACTACCCGAAACTGGCTTTCTTCGATTGCCAACAGTTTTAACACTCATTCCCGTTGGTAAAACCACATGGTGGAATGGCGTGAAAACAGGACGTTTCCCTAAGCCCGTAAAACTAGGTTCGCGTGTCACGGCATGGCGTGCTGAAGATATTCGAGCATGGATTGATCAATCAGGTCAGCCACTTGCCTTTAAAGATTTTTCTAATGGTAACGGGGGTGATGTGTCATGCAAGTAAATGAAAGCCACCCCCGCCACCAACGGGGGCATAACAGTTACACAAACGATTGTAGCAAAAAACAGAAATACAGGCTAGAGGATATAAAATGCATTGCAACGGCTTTAGGGAAACCAAAACAATACCGTGATGGTTATATGTGTTGCTGTCCTGTTCATGAGGATCATGAGCCCAGCCTTGCAATTTGGACTAGTGAATCATATCCCTTTGGCTTGAAGTGTTATGCCAATTGCAATCCAAAAGACATTCTTGAGGCGATCAAGACGCGTGGTTTATTACCCTCTCACCAACCAGACTACCATTCGTATAGAAGTCACACTCGTCGACTTGGTGACGTTATGCCATCGATTGTACAGGCATGTGCGCCTGCTGCGCACGATCAAGTAGCTGACCAGGCGATTAAAAGGGCAGCATTAGCGGAAAAACTGTGGCATAAAGCGATCAGTCCTATTGGTACACCCGTTGAAATCTACCTTCGTTCACGAGGTATCTGTTGTGATATTCCATCAACGATTCGCTATTTGCCTCATACTTTACATGTATCAACAGGACTTCATTACCCATGCATGTTATCAGCTGTTACGCGATGGCCTGACAAGCATATTATAGCCGTTCACCGCACGTATTTATCATACAATGGTCAAGAAAAAGCCTCTGTTGAACCAAACAAGATGATGCTTGGTTCGGTGTCGGGTGGCGCTGTGAGGCTTGCGCCAATGGGTGATAGTAATATACTCATGGTTGGTGAGGGCATTGAAACAATGCTGAGTATCGTCGGTTCATATCCTGATTGCGCTGTTTGGGCTGTATTATCTGCAAGTAATTACCAAAATCTTATACTGCCAGAGTTGCCATATGCTTCCACAATCATTATATGTGCTGATCATGATGCGAATAATGCAGGATTAAAGGTAGCTCGATTAGCTGCTCAAAAATGGATAACAGAAGGACGCTGTGTTAAAATCACAATACCTCCACACGAAAACACTGATTTTAATGATGTATTACGTGGAGAACGTCAATGAGTCAAGACGAGGTTAAAAAGATAATAGATGGGGCAGAGGGATTTGTGCCGTCAAGTATGCCGCCAAAACTTGTTGCATGTACGCTTGGTGATTTTTTACAAACGGAATTTCCTCCACGTGAAAATATATTAGCTCCATGGTTACAGACACGAAGTCTTAATATGATCTATTCGTGGCGTGGTGTTGGTAAAACCCATTGTGCCTTGGGTATTGCTTATGCTGTTGCTTCAGGAGGGGAATTTTTAGGGTGGAAGGCTGAAAAACCCCGAGGTGTTCTCTACATTGATGGCGAAATGTCAGCTAGTGCATTAAAAGATCGATTAATGTCCATTAATGCGGGTTATGTTCATAATAATATAGGTGAGAACTTTCGTTTAGTAACACCTGATCAACAAACAGATGCTATGCCTGATTTAGCTACACCTGATGGTCAAGCGCGTATCGATGAAATTATATTACCTTCTACTGAACTTATTATTATAGACAATCTTTCCTGTCTTGCACGAAGCGGTGGTCGTGAGAATGATGCTGAAAGTTGGAATAACATTAGTCAATGGGCGCTTGCTAAACGCACACAAGGCATCAGTGTATTGTTTATTCATCATGCGGGTAAAAATGGTAATCAACGAGGAACGTCAAAACGAGAAGACATTCTTGATGTGGTTATCATACTGAAACATCCTGAAAATTACAATCCAGAAGACGGTGCGTATTTTGAAGTGCATTTTGAAAAGTCTCGTCATATACATGGAAAAGATGTTAATTCTTTTTCGGCGAAGCTTATCCAAGAAGAAGGAAAGCAAAACTGGAGTGTTACACCCCTTGTTGAATCAAACAAATCACGGGTAATAGCATTGCATAAGGAAGGTTTAAAACCAAAAGAAATTGCGAGTAGATTGGAGATTGATCCTTCAACCGTTCACCGGAATTTAGATGCCGCTGAAAAAGAGGGAACAATTAAGCCTCGACCAAAGCGAAATAAATCATAACTTCTTTATTGTTGTTGCATTGTGCATTTCCTAATACGTGCAACATGCAATAACATTCGATTTTACAGCAAAAAGACATAAAACGCAGATGTAGAAATGATATCAAAACCCTTGATTTACCTAGCGTGACGACGTAACACATAAGGCAGCAAGAGTACAAAAGTATCCTTAAATTCATGCAACAATGCATCTTCAAGTTGTTGCATCTTTAATCAAAGATAATGAGAAGAAAAACAGAAATGTACGGCATGGTAACTGTACGAAAGAAATGCTTGACGTTTTTCGAGTTCTTAATGCTTATTTTCCAAAAAAATCACCACCAGAAATATCTGTCGACAATATTAATTTTAAATTGCCCCCTATTAAAACGGCACGAGAGGCAGATAAGGCTATAGATATGATATTTGAATCCCTTGTAAATCAAGAAATTTTGATTAAAGAGGCAAGTCTGTTTGTCGGATAAAGTGATGAAATGGAAGAAGCATTAATGTCCTGATATTATTTGCTTCTATTTTTTGTTACAATGATTCAATCTAGTTCAAAATAAGATAGAGTATTTTAATAAATGAAAAAACATGAAACCTTAAAATGTAATGACGTCGCTAATTATTTTTTAATTCTTGTGGATAGAGATGCAGGCGATTTGCTCACTCAGCTTAAATTACAGAAACTGCTTTATCTTGCTCAAGGTATAAGCCTTGCTATATATGACAAGCCTTTATTTAACGAGGAAATAGAAGCTTGGGAACATGGGCCAGTTGTGCGTGAACTAAGAAAGGTATATGGCGCTTTTGGAAGTGATCCATTGCCTTCGCCTGGAGAAATGGATTTCGATATATACACGCAGCAACAGAAAGAATTGATTTATAAAATATACGCTCAGTATGGTGAATATACAGCATCATCTTTACGTAACTTGACACATGAACATTCAATTTGGAAAGAAGCATATAAAACTGATGAGCAAATAATTATAAAAGATAAAATTAAATATTTTTTTAAAAAATTAAAACAAGAAGGAGAAATAAAAGATAATTTTTTATCGATATCAGCTAAAGATAAAGATGCCATAATAAACGCTGAGGACAAATGGTGGATGAATTACGATAGTGGAGTTCCTTCTGAGGATATATCGAAGGGTATTTTCTAATGAAACAAGATTCAATTTTTATTATCATACTCTCTGAGCAAGCTAAAAAAGACATAATCTTTTGGGAAAGAAAAAACTCTGTCATTAGTAGACAAATTCAAAAATTAATTGATAGTATTCAACAGACACCTCGTTCGGGTAAGGGGCAGCCAGAAAAGCTAAGGTACGAATTATCTGGTGCTTGGTCAAGACGTATCGATAAAGAACATAGGTTGGTATACGTGGTGAATGAACAAAACAAAACTGTTACTATTCAGAGTTGTAAAGGGCATTATGGGCAACATTAATTAAGCATGATAAACAGATATCTTTTAACCAAAATAATATATGGTGACTGATTGTTAAGGGAATGTACGAGGCAATTTCTACTAGATTTATACAGTACAGTAATGAGACCATCAACTTAGTTTTTTGAAAAGTGTTTTTGAAAGTAGTGGGTGTTATGCTTTTTTTCTCCAGAATTTTTTTGTATGCTCTACTCTTTGTAACTCTGTCTCAGTTAGCAGGTATTACGCTTGCGGCTGTAATGATGGGGGGTGGAGCAGCTGATACAGATGTTAATATTGATGGCTTGAGTCTAGATCAACCTAGTTCCGCTTTCTTCAAAACATTGAAAGTGAAAAACCTTCCTGAACAATCTGAAAGAGGGATGTATTCAGAACGTCTAACCGATTGCTTATTTCTAAGTGGTGTAAATAAAAATTTATCTAAAACAAAACCTGGTTATAGGTTTGTTAGATGTAATGGTAAATATGATATTCGATCGGATAACGGTTATGATGGTTTTTATGTATTATTAGATAATGATGATAACATAGCGATGTTTAGTGAATGTAGCAATATCGTTAAGGGTTCTAACCGTGAGGCCACTTATCCCATTGTTATAATTACTGAATCTAAATATAAAGCAGATGGAATATTGCAATTTGGTCCAGGCATTAATGGTGCGACTCAAATGTCCGAAGCTTGGGTAAGATATGTAGCACATAACATTCTTCTCAATCGTGAATCTAGGACTTATATAGAGACGTGCCCTATTACAAAAGACCCAAATGTAGGAATCCCAACATGTGAGAGTCCTGCATGTGGAATAGTAAAAAAAACGATTTTGAATGAAGTAATAATAGGTAATAGAGGATTAAGAAGAGTATTTCGTCTTGCAACAGTGCTTGATTCTGAAAAAAACTTTACCTTATGTGCTCTCTACGATACAGATGCTATGAAAAGTAGGACGGAAGCTTTGTTAGGTCAGCTTTTTCCTTAAAAAGATCTTTTAGAGCTTCCGCTTTGGAAAGTATACTTATACTGTTAGAGCTATATAATGGTAATAGCCTGTCAAAACAGAATTCCGTGAACGTATTGGAGAGACTGTTCTTCAGTCTTTAAATAATTAAATGCGAATTAAGAGAAAAACCTATCTTTGAACTTATGCAGAGTATTTGTGATCTCATCTTTTATGAGGCACTACCTATGTGCCCGATTGTTTTATTTATTTGCCTATCCTTTTGAGAAAATCAATAGCTTTTTTCAAACCCTGATCTGCTGCCTTTTTCATGTATAACATAGACTTTCTTTCATTAAACTCAATATATGTACCCTTTGCATAACAGAGGGAAAGATCATATTGAGCGCCTGGATGACCATTGTCAGCAGCAATTTTTAGATGCTTAATTGCTCGTTCTGGATTTTGATCAATACCAGCATTTTTTCCAAGAATATAGTATGTGCCTAACATAAAATGTGCATCCCAATTATTTTGATCGGCTGCTTTATGGAGAAAATGCATCCCATATTTTGCATCTTTGGAAAATTCTTTACCCCTCATATATAATAACCCAAGCAAAAGTTGTGCATCTGAATTATCGTTATTTGCGGATGATTGAAGTAAATCTTCAGCTTTTCTTTTATCAATTAGAAAGTCTTTTTCACCCCAAAGATATAACTTACCTAAATACAATTGAGCCTCACGATTACCAAGCTTTGCAGACTCATGCATAAGCTTAAATCCATTTTGACGATCAATTGGGGTTCCATAACTGCCATGAATAACTATTTTTGCCAATAGATACTGTGCATCTGCATGAGGTTCTGTTACATGATGAGCTGCTAACGTCAAATATTTTATTGCTTTTTCAACATCTTGGGTAATCTGAAAGTTATAATCTAAATAACAAAAACCCAACATAAATTGAGCTTTAGGTACATTATTATCTGCTGCTATTTGAAGATATTTAAGGGCTTTCGGAATGTCGCTTTTAATGCCATACTCACCAAAAAGATAGGCATAACCCAAACGGTGACATGCTCGATATCCACCAGCATCTGCTGCTTGCTTTATATATTTAAGACCTTTTTCAGTATCACGGGGCAATGATTTATCACCTTCAAAATAAGCATATCCTATAATGTCTAAATAATAAGGATCTTGTGAATACAGTTTAATTTCATGAGAATCTATTTCTTTTAATTTGTTTTCAATTATCTCTTGTTTAAATCCTTTTTCCATCAATTCAACGCCTTTTCTAAAATTTATTTCAACATCTAACTCTCCCGTAATGTGATATGTACCTAAAAGAACCAAAGCCAATGAGAAATTCGAATCTGCAACATGTTTAAGAAGCTCAAGCGATTTCTTAGGGTCTGAGTTTTGTATTTCAAATGACTTAAGTAATTTATTATAATTTTCAAAGCTCTTTGTAATTTTATTACTCATTTTTGACAATATTATTTTCTCTTTTATATAATAAATGCCATATCCTCCCACAGAGAAGATAAACACACAAAGAAGAAGTAATTTTAAATATTTAGAATTACATAATATTATTTTAATTAATTTATTCATATCGTATTATTTAAAAAATTATTGATTATTCACATTTAATCTTTTTAATAAGTATAATCAAGTTGAAATATCTATGATTATATATACATAAAAAATGAAAAACGAATTACAATACATGCACAACGTAATGATGAACTTTCGACCCTGAGACAAGCCGAACCTGAAATTTTACACGTAATCTACGTGGTCGATGGCTACTGATGATTTTAGCTCATCAATCAAACGGATCATGTGGTATAATCAATAGGCTATGATGACTATGTGCATCCAAAGCCATCGATGAGGTTGCTTCTGCGATTAACACACTACCCCAACCCGCATATATTTTGCCGTTTTAATAACGGTAATTTAACGGCAAACAGCTAAAACAGAAACGCGATGATTGAAAGGATTAGCTTATGAAAAATCAACACACCTTTAAACCTGGTAATACATTTGGTAAGGGGCGCCCTTCAGGGAGCCGTAATAAAACTATGTTTTTTTTAGACGCTCTGGGTGAAGAGAACTTAAAACCAATCGTTGATCAACTGGTTGAGCAGGCATTGTCTGGCGACGTAAAGGCATCAAAGATCGTGCTGGACTATGTTTATCCAACACCCAAAGCTCTTACCTATGTGAACATTGACGAGCTTCATGCGATACAGTCTCAAAGAGCTATGCTTGAAAGTTGTGTTTGAAGGAAAGGAATCAAGTGGCGTATTCTAATTTTTGAAAAAAGCTAAATTAGGAGATACGCCATGTCAAAAGATAATGTAATTACATTTAAAAATCCATCAGAAAAAGCAATCGATCCATTGA
>CANKZX010000003.1 GCA_947488275.1 Alphaproteobacteria bacterium
ACCTTTTGTTTTGAGGAGCGCTGAAATGAACCCTTCGACAATTTCATAGTCGCCCTTATCCTTCAAAAGGTATTTGATGGCGTAATCAAAACTAATCAGTTGCTTGTCGGATATCATGGGTGTGGCTTTGGTTTTTATGTGTGTGCGCCCAGTATAGCATAAAAAACAAGGGGAATCACCTGAAACGTGTTGTTAAAAATTAACAAGTACTCAAGTTTATTTTTCTTGTGTTGATTTAGTAAAACGTAATTGAATATGTTCAAAATATCATATACAATAAAATTAAATCTTTTTGTTGTAGACGTTATGTTTCGCGCACCCAATTTTTGGAATAAAAAACAATGGTTTAATTATATTTTGGTTCCACTTTCGTGGTTGTGGACCCGTATTGGACGTTGGAATGAAGGGCATATTAAGCCCGAACGTGTGTCCGTTCCTGTTATTTGTGTTGGCAATCTTGTGATGGGCGGCGCGGGTAAAACACCGACTGTTATTGCCCTTGTGGATGTTTTAAAAAAAATTGGTCATAATCCGCATATTTTAAGTCGTGGTTATGGTGCCTATATCCGAAATGCGATACGTGTGAATGGTAGTAAGCATAATTATCTGCAAGTCGGTGATGAACCTCTTTTGCTAGCAGCGGCTGCGCCTACTTGGGCATGTCCTAATCGTGTGCAATCAGCCAAAGCGGCCATCAAAGAAGGCGCGACAATTCTGATTATGGATGATGGTTTGCAAAATCCATCCCTTGAAAAAGATCTTAGTTTCATTGTCGTTGATACCGTGCAGGGTATTGGAAACGGTATGGTTTTTCCAGCGGGACCTTTGCGTGAGCCTGTGCCATCAGGTGTGGATCGTGCGCAGGCGATGATTGTGATTGGTAGTGATAATCCATTATCTGAGTATGCTGATCGTGAATTTCATGCAAAAATTACGTGTTTAAAGCAGCAACATGGTAAACGAGTCGTTGCCTTTGTGGGTATTGGCTATCCTGAAAAATTTCGTGTGACATTAATTGAAAATGGTTATTTGCTCTGTGATTTTGTAACATTTGCGGATCATCATCCTTATACAATTCCTGATATGATTAAGCTTGTTAAGCTTGCGGAGCTTCATCATGCGACGCTTATAACGACAGCTAAAGATTGGATTCGTGTGCCAAGTGAGCATCGTTCCTCTGTGGATTCGTTGCCTGTTGTTTTGAATTTTGAGGATCCTGACAAAATTCAATCATTCATTACAAAGAGCCTACAAGACTATATAGGTGACATTGAAAAAATGCCGCTTACGACATCAAGTAACCTTTAGAGACTTGATTTTAGCTCTATCGCAGGTCAAACTAATATAAAATATATAAGGTATAGGATCTTGAATGAAAGACACTGGGATTGATGTGTCATCTGAGGATGTTAATGGCGTGACTGAAATAAATGAAACAGATGGTGCACTCAATGATGGCACGACACGTCGTGATTTCTTAACGTTAACAGCATCTGCTGTTGGTGTTGTTGGTGCGTGTGCTGTTGCTTTGCCATTCATTAAAAGTATGAATCCTGCCGCTGATGTGTTGGCACAAGCATCAATTGATGTGCCTTTAAAAGATATTGCTGAAGGTACAAGTAAAGTTGTGATGTGGCGTGGTAAGCCTGTTTTTATTCGGCATCGCACAAAAGACGAAGTCCAACGTGTTCAAAAAACAGCGCTTCGTGATTTAAAAGATCCCCAAACGGATCAGGAACGATTTGCAAAGAATCCCGTTTGGTTGATCGTTGTTGGTGTGTGTACGCACTTAGGGTGTGTGCCGAATGAACGCCGCAGTATGCAGGCAGGGGATGCAAAAGGTGGCTGGCTTTGTGCATGTCATGGATCTGTTTATGATGAATCAGGGCGTATTGTAACAGGGCCAGCACCCACAAATCTAGAGGTGCCACCCTATCAATTTATGAATAACGGCGCTGTGCTTCGTATTGGGTAACGCCTTCAGTTTGTGCATTGGTTACTTCTTTTTGAGTGTATGTCCAGACAAAGCCAGGCGGGATGTTCATCCAAAGAGAAGCCGTACGCGTCTGATTAATTGCTGTTGAAAACTCAATAGGTGATTTTGGACTGTAGGTTACGTGTATAATTCTTCCGCCTGGCTTTAAAACGTTAAATGCGGCATCAATAATGGCAAGGCGTTGTTTCTTTTCGAGATACATCAGCGGAATAGCTGATACAACCGTATCAACAGTGCCAACCCATTCGGCTGGAATAAGTGTGTCAAGGTATGTGGCATCCCCTTCGATAATATGAGGAAAGGGAGTCTGTCCATCATAAAGACCTGGAAGCGTTTTTTTTAAGAACGTTGTGAGGGATGAGTCGAGCTCAACCACGGCAAGATTATGGGGATGAATGCCTTTTTCCAATAGTGCACGTGTTAGACGACCTGTTCCAGCGCCAATTTCAACGGCACGTTCGTTTGCATCAATAGGCGCGGCTGCTGATGTTGCAAGACGCACCGAAATAGGGGCGAGCGTGCCTAATCTGCCTGGATGTTTAATCCATTGTTTGAAAAATAATGAATTTTCTTTTTTTCTCAAATGAATATTGTATGCATGATTGAAATTAAGGGTCATATATAAAAGCATCTCTTAAAAGAATAATGGTAGATTTTTAATATACGCGTTATGGAAGTGTTGCATCAA
Organism: Alphaproteobacteria bacterium; assembly: GCA_947488275.1. Taxonomy (GTDB): domain Bacteria; phylum Pseudomonadota; class Alphaproteobacteria; order Paracaedibacterales; family CAIOTO01; genus CAIOTO01. The sequence goes on from CANKZX010000003.1 coordinate 2,685, forward strand.
CAGATATTAATTTTTTTCCTTTGTCTAAACGCCATGATGTTTGAAACGAAATTCGTTCAGCAGGAACAATTGTTTGTTTAGGAAACGCATATTCCCAGGTTGCTAATGTGCATTTTTTATTGGATGCATCGTTAGGGGCGCAGGCGCCCCAAGCAATCAGTCGAATGGGTCTTAGATTTGATGGGTGTTGATTGGTATTGATAACTTCCCCCATGACAATGACATTTATGTTTCCATCGGGCAGCTCTTTTGCTTCCCATTGTACATGTTGCACCGAGAGTGGTAGAGTCATAGCGATGGATTTTGTGACTTGATTAGGCGTCAATTGCTCCCATTTTTTTAAGAATAAATCGTGGTAATTGTAAAGTATTCCTAAAAAAATAGCGAGCAAGAGAAGAATCAGTATCCAAAATCCTTGAGCTGATTCACGCTTTTTTCGTGTGTAGAAGGTGTTAATATCATGAATCCGAAGAGGCGGCGGTTTTAATCGACTGCGTTTTTCAGGCGCTGCTGCTTGTGGGGCAAGCACAGGTAAGTTTGTGATCTGAGGGTGGCCACGGCGCAGTAAGTTATTATTTTTATTTTCATGTGCAAAATTAAGAATGCGTGGATCAACCGAGGTATCAAGATTTTTTGAATGCAAGAAATTCGAAGAAGTATTCTGTGATGTTGTCGTGTCAGAATCATCAGACGTTGCCGCTGCATAGACAAGTTTTAGCCACCATTGTGTATCGCATTGACCGCATTCAAATTTCCATCCCCATGAATCATAGACGCCATTAAACTTGGGAGCAGGCATTTTTGCTGGTATCAGCTCGTAAGCGCGCTTGCAATTTGGACAATTTACATTCACTTGCTTAATAAACTTTCAAACATTATTGCGTGTACGTGGATATATCCTACTTACCAGGGTATGCGTCGTTAGGTCTGAATTGCAAGCATTCCGTGTATGTATGTCAGGAAATAGAATCAATATTGTGTTTTTTTAACGTGCCATCTAAACTAGAGGTATTGGTTTTTCTGGTTTTTAAATGTAATGAAAATAGTTTGTGCTTATGTGTTTATTATTTGTGCGTCATCGGTTTGTGCGCATGAGCATGTCGCGCCAAAATTGCCAAAGATTGAGTGGTCATTTGATGGTTTCCGTGGTGTTTTTAAACGTGACCAGCTGCAACGTGGCTTTCAGGTGTATAAAGAAGTATGCGCAGCGTGTCATGGTGTGAAACGTGTTGCCTATCGGAATTTAGCGTCGCTTGGTTTTTCAGAGGCAGAGATTAAAGCACTCGCCGCTGCACAAGAAGTTTCAGATGGTCCCGATGCAGAGGGTAAAATGTTTCGAAGACCCGCGTTGCCTAAAGATGTAATCCTTAGTCCGTTTCCAAATGATAATGCTGCGCGCGCCGTTAATAATGGTGCGCTTCCTCCTGATTTATCTTTAATCGTAAAGGCACGTACTGATGGGGCTAATTATGTGTATGCGTTGCTAACAGGTTATGCAAAGCCACCAGCAGGGATATCCGTTGGGGAGGGGCAGCACTACAATCTTTATTTCCCAGGAAATCAGTTGTCTATGGCTGCACCTCTTCGGGATGGAGCCGTTTCGTATAGTGATGGTACGGTTGCTAGTGTGAGCCAAATGGCAAAAGATGTGGTGGCATTCTTAGCATGGGCGGCTGAGCCTGAAATGGAAGAGCGAAAGCAATTAGGTGTTAAAGTCTTTTTATATCTGGTGCTGATGACAGGGCTTTTTTATGCGACAATGCGCCGTATTTGGAGTCGCGTGAGGTAGTGTTACTTGCCTCCTTGTAAAAGAACTCTAATTTTAACGTTTTATTTACACAAAGCTTACTATAATAGGTCTATCGTTATAATAAATTGTGGATATATAGTGTGACACATACTTCATTACTTGAAAAAATCGTTGATATATGTATTCATGAGTATAAAAATAAATCAACTTCTTATTCAGTTGAATCAGAAAAGACGCTGACACTTTTTATCCGTAAATTTTACGCGCATGTAAGTATTGATGCCATTATCGAATCAAATGGTTATTATGATATTGAATTTCTGGCTGCGTTTGTTATGCGTGCCTGGGAAGTTATGTATATTCATCACAAAGATACATCACTGATTGATGTGTTTGAGATTCCTGCTAAATCCATTGGAAATACGCGTGATAATAGAGTGAGTGCCATTGATTGTCGTTCGATTGTTGTGACAATTATTACGAATAATCGCCCATTTTTGCTGGATAGTTTGCATGCCCTTTTAAAAAGTACGAATCAAAAAGCTGAGCTTATTGTACATCCTGTTTTTAGGGTAATGCGGAGTAATGAAGGGTGTTTAGAACAAATTCATAATAGTGATTTTATTACATCGAAAAATAGCCCGATTGAATCCCTTGTTTCAATGGTGATCACACGTGATGATACGAATCCCCATCAAGCAAACATTAAGCAGCTTTTGCATGAACGTATTGAGCATGTTGCATCGGTTGTCAATGATTTTTCATTATGTACGCGCGCGTTATCGTGTGTAAGTGAGTTGTATAAAAAATCAAGCAATTTAGAATATTCAACATATTCAACATATTCAACAACAGAAAAAACAAAAAAATCTGAGTTAACACGTATTCATAATCAATCATCGCTCTCAGAAATAAGCCTTTTTTTTGATTGGTTGAAAGATGGTCATTTTGTTTTTCTTGGTGCACGTTATTTTGCGGCACAGTTTTCGGATCAGGATAAAAATAATCCCTTAATCTTTAAATCAGTTGCGCATGAAGGGTTAAGTGATAATGGATGTGGTTTATTTCATCATCATTTCTTTCAAACAGCACCTGATTTGTTTCCAATAGAAAAGCAACGAACGCGTATCGTGAATCATGAAAAAGAGACGGCATTAGAAAAAGTAATAAGCGGGGATAATATAACAAATCGTGTGCGTCCGTTTATTTCAATTTCAAAAAGTCCCGTTCGATCAACGGTTCATAAAAACTCACGGCTTGATTGTATTGAAGTCATGGATATTGATGAACATGGAACTTTATGTGGTATTTATCAATTTATTGGTATTTTTACACGGCAATTCTTTAAGACATCGCCTTTTCAGGTGCCTCTCTTACGTCATAAAGTGCAGTGTGCCTTTGATCTTTTTGGTCTTGATTCAGTTAGCTATGATGGAAAAGTCTTAATCTCAATTTTATCGGCGATTCCTCATGATGAGTTGTTTCATTTTGATCGTAATTCATTACACATGTTTTGTGAAAAAATCTTGTATCAAAAACAGCGTCTTGCGGTGCATATAACGCCTGATCCATTAGGTTTTTTCGTTACAGCGCTTATTTTCTTGCCGCGCGAGAAATACAACCCTGACTTTAAAGAGCAGGTAAAAGCTTATTTGAGCCGTGTATTTGATGGTCCTGTTAAAACCGAACATGCGTTTGTGACGGAACAGTACTTTGCCCATCTTCAGGTTGTGATTGGGTATGATAACGAGCGAGAAGTTGCCTTTGATCTTGATCAAATTGAAAGTGATCTGAATGCCTTATGTAAAACATGGGAAGAACGTCTTGAAAAAGAATTGGCACAGCAGATCGCAAAGAATGATTCACTTAATTTTATAAATATTAAAGATGTACGTTCTGTCTTTCCTGATATCTATCAAAAACTTTTTTCAATGGATGAAGGTGCGCGTGATTTTAAGCAAGCTTTGCTTGCACTTTCGGATCCTCGTCATTATGGAGTAGCCGTCAATTTTAGTGGGACGAATACATTTACCCTTCAAATTTTTAATAAAGATGAGAAGGCATCCCTATCTGAGTTAATGCCATATTTTCAGAATTTGAATTTGAATGTATTGAGCGAGTCTGATTACCGATTATCTTTATCGAGTAATGTTTTATATATGCATAATTTTGAATGTATGGCGCCATTAGGCTTTGATCAGGCGACGGCGAATCGTTTGCTTGATGCTTTTTTAGAACTTCGTTATCATGTGTTAGAAAATGATTCACTTAATGCACTTGTTTTGCAGTCAACATTAATGGCGCGGCATATTATGCTTTTGCGTGCTTTCGTACGTGCGATGCGCCAGATGCAATTCCCATTTTCAATGAGTTACATTGCAAATGCATTGCTTATTTACCCACAGATTATTCAACAAATCTTTGTCTATTTTGATGCACGTTTTAATCCTGCACTTAAATTATCTAAACGTAAAGAGTTGATGGATGAAGGCGAGCAGCAGTTAAATGTAATGTTCCAAACAATTACACGAAACGATCATGATTTGATTATCAGGCACCTTTTTTCGATGGTAAAAGCGTGTGTTCGAACCAATGCGTATCAAAATAAAGAATATGTATCCTTTAAGTTTGATGCGAAACAGATTCCAGATTTGCCAAAGCCTGTGCCATTGTTTGAGATTTTCGTCTATACCCCTTTTATGGAAGGTCTTCATTTACGTGGGGGGAAAGTAGCTAGGGGTGGTATTCGTTGGTCTGAACGTCTTGAGGATTTCAGGCAAGAAATATTAGGTCTTGTGAAAGCGCAAATGGTAAAGAATTCCATTATTGTTCCGCTTGGTGCTAAGGGTGGTTTTATTTGCAGACGTTATGAAGATATGTTGCATGCAGGTGTTTCTGCACATGTGTTACGCGAAGAAATTATCAGTTGCTATCAAACCTTTATTCGTGGATTGCTTGATATAACCGATAATCAGGTGAAAGGTGTGTGTGTTCATCCCGATAATGTTGTGTGTCATGATGATTATGATCCTTATCTTGTTGTTGCGGCAGATAAAGGGACAGCAAGTTTTTCAGATTATGCGAACGCGTTATCTAAAGAATATAATTTTTGGCTTGATGATGCCTTTGCGTCGGGTGGATCGCAAGGGTACGATCACAAAAAAATGGCGATTACATCGCGTGGCGCCTGGATTTCTGTGCAAAAGCATTTCGCTGATTTGGGTATGAACGATCAAGCGCCTTTTAGCGTTATTGGTGTGGGCGACATGGCAGGTGATATTTTTGGTAATGGAATGCTTCGCTCCCCCTTTATAAAGCTTATTGGTGCGTTTAATCATAGCCATATATTTCTTGACCCTAATCCAGACTGCAAAAAGAGTTACGCTGAACGCCAACGTTTGTTTACATTGCCGACATCATCGTGGGCTGATTACAATGTTGATTGTATTTCAGCTGGGGGTGGCGTCTTTAAACGCGATATGAAATTGATTCCTTTGTCACGTGAAGTTAAGCAAGCTTTGTTATTGCCTGATGATTTAGTGCACGTAACACCTGAACAGCTTATTCAGTATCTTTTAAAGGCGCGTGTTGATTTGTTGTGGTTTGGTGGTATTGGAACATATGTTCGCGCGAGTTATGAAACAAATATTGATGTTCGTGATGGCAATAACGATGCTCTTCGTATTGATGCAACGGAACTAAAAGCACGTGTTATTGGTGAAGGTGCTAATTTAGCAATGACCCAAAAGGCACGTATTGAATATGCCTTATTGGGTGGTTGTATTAATACGGATGCGATCGATAATTCAGGTGGCGTGAGTTGTTCTGATCATGAAGTGAACATTAAGATTTTATTTAGTCAGCTGATGCAGGCAGGTAGAATTACGCGTGAAGAGCGTAATCAGCTTCTCAAAGAAATGACAGAAGACGTTGCGGGTCTTGTGCTTGCTGATAATAGTCAGCAAAATGCGGTTTTGTCTCATTTGCAACGCGATGCTGAGGAAGATTTAGATGCTTATAAGACGCTTCTTGCCGTGCTTTGTAATGACCCACATCAGCCCCTTAATTTAAAGTTAGAGTCATTGCCGACTGATAAAGATATTGATCAACGTGTTCATGATAACTTAAGTCTGACACGTCCTGAGCTCGCTGTGATTTTGGCGTATAGTAAAATTATTGTATTTAAACAGCTTTTGAACACAGGTACAGATCAGTATACGCACTATGATAATCTTTTATTGACTTATTTTCCAAAGGAACTTCAAAAACGATATGGTGATGCGATTAAACAGCATCCACTTGCTCGTGAAATTATAGCAACAGTTCTCTCGAATGCTATCCTTAATCATTTAGGACCTGTTGCCGTCTTTGAATTGATTCAATTGAATAATAATGATGTATGGGGCGTTGTTGAGGCTTATCATAACATGTATCAGTTGTGTGGTGAGCAGCTTGCTTTGTTGCCTCATCAGGAAAATGTCCAGCTTATGCAGCAATTGGTTGTGGCATTCATTCATTCATCTCATCGTGGATCGTTAGTTGATTGTACAAAGATGTTGAAGGTGTGGGCATCACATATGCCTGTTCAGGCATTGGCTGAAACAGTTGAATTGTGTAATAGAATTGCACAAAAGACGGATTTAAAAAACGTAAATGTGGAAGATTTGACCGATATTTATAAACAATTAAATGATGTTCTTGGTTTAAGTACGTTTACAGCGTTATCAGCGAAATTAAAACTTATAACGCCATGGCAGCGTCAAACAAAAGCATTGTTGTTAAATGATTGGACAAAACTTCAGGTGCGTTTAATTTTGTTTGTTTATGAAACAGAGGTAGGGTGTGCATGGTTTAATGATATTGTGCAAAATGCATCAAATGATATTGAAGCTATTCAGGTGTTGGGTCGTATTCAAAATCAGACGGTTGTGCATGATCTTGGATTTATGGCGTATTTTATTCGTTATTTTGAGAGCGTGGTCAATAAGCATTATCCATGAAAATCGATAACATGACTTAGTGATTTTCATGGTAAGATGTATGTTTAGATAAATAAGTCCATGAAAATCGATAATATGACTTAGTAATTTTCATGGTAAATTAAATTTATACGTGTATTATTATGTTATAATATCATACGAAATGTATCAGTCATGCTTGAAAAAATCCGTGAACATTACCTTAAAGCAATTAGCCTTGATTTTGAAATCGTGCCAATGTGTGCTTTGCTTGGTCCAAGACAGTGCGGAAAAACGACATTAGCACGGCAGTTTGCCAAAACGTTTAATGGTTCAGTTCATTACTTTGACCTTGAAGACTATACAGATCTTGCTAAATTTGAAAATCCAAAAATTTTACTTGAATCACTTGAAGGACTTATCATTATTGATGAAATTCAACGAAAGCCAGATCTATTTCCGTATCTTAGAGTTCTTGCTGATCGTTCAAATTCAACAACAAAATTCTTAATTCTAGGCAGCGCATCACGTGATTTGTTGAGTCAAAGCTCAGAAACACTTGCAGGCCGTTTGTCATATATATCGATAGCGCCGTTCTTATTGCAGGAAGTTCATGATCAAAAAACATTATGGGTTAGGGGAGGCTTTCCACGTTCATATCTGGCGTCATCTGATGAGGCAAGCGCACGTTGGCGAACCGTTTATATGCAAACTTACTTTGAAAAAGATTTAGCCGATCTTGGTATTAACTTGCCTCCACAACGAATTATGCGCCTTTGGACGATGTTGGCACAACACCATGGATGTGTTTTAAATTATGCGAACATGGCACAGTTTATGGATATTTCTGTTCCGACGTTAAAGAATTACCTTTATTTACTTGAGGGTACATTTATGATTCGAACGGTATCACCGTATTATGATAATGGAAGAAAACGTCTTGTTAAAACGCCGAAACTTTATATCCGTGATTCTGGAATTTATCATCAATTATGCAGCATTCAATCCTATGAGCAATTGATAAATAACACGCATATAGGCATGTCATTTGAAGGTTTTGCCTTTGAAGAAGTCCTTAAAGCATTTCAAGCCCGAACAGAAGAATGTTATTTCTGGGGAACGCATCAAGGTGCGGAACTTGATTTATTCTTGACGATAAAAAATAAACGTATTGGTTTTGAATTTAAAGTAAATGATAAGCCAAAGATAACAAAATCCATGCGCACGGCATTAGATGAATTATCACTCGATCATTTATATATTGTTACACCTATTGAGCAAAGTTTTCCTATGGAAGAAAAAGTCAGTGTGTTAGCTCTTAAGGATTGCGTAACTGTTTATCAGAATTTAATTAAGAATTAAAACAACTATACTCAGTGCCGATGATTTTCAGCAATTCTGCCGTCATAGCGAACCTGCGTAGCAGGTGTGGCTATCAAAAAAAACAAACATTTTCGACGTAACAGGCATTTCTGACGCAACAGGCATTTCCGATGTAACAGCCACTGGATCACCACAAAAGCCTTTGGCTTTTTCGTGATGACTTTTCGTGATGACGAGGGATGATAAAATTATCTTTTGCTGAAAATCATCAGTGTTGGGTATACATCCGCATTGTAACAAAGAATGATTTTTTTATCAATCAAAGACAAAATCTTACGTTGCAGGCATCCCCCAACGACGCACGCGACCTGTATCAACATGTACAAAATGTGTATAACGCCCCACGCCACCTGCTTTGAGTGTTAAGGCTGCCTTTTGAATATGTTTATGGCTTATTCCTTCAATGAAAAGATCAGCTGCCATACCAACACAATGAAGGCTTTTTTTGGCAACGCCAGAGCTGTTTTCATGCAAACATGTGTTGGTTTCGTGTGATCGATAGCCAGATACCAAATGAATCGGTTTCTGTGTATCAAGTTTCAGCATTAAACTGTGCAGTAAAAGCAGTAATTTCTTATCAATCACATGTGTGGTTCCTGTTCGGTGATCCCGAAACAGTTGATTAATCATGGTAATTGATTCGGAGATAAATACACCATCGGCGTGAAATGTGCATTTTTTTAACCATTCACCTGTGTGCGTATTATAGATCGTAAGTGTTTTGGAAGGGATGATGGTTTTTTGTTTTTCGGAAGGTTCTTGTTTCGACACATCAATAGGATTATCGGGTAAAAACTCATGCCAAGGATATTTAGATGAGAAAGGACGCACGAATGGCAGCATTAAACCTGCCTTTATCATCATGTTGAGGAATTCACGTCGTTCGATCAATGGGCACCCATTAATGATTTGTTAATAATTCTATCATAAACATGACTAATACATAAAAACAAGTACTAATATGATGATTCAATTGTATGTTGTTGTCGTTGGAAAAACATAATTGGCAATACAAAAATAAATACCATTAGAACGGCGAGTGCGCAGGCTTGTGGCCAGTTGCGATTGTTGAAAAATTCCCACCATAGAACGCGACCAATCATCAGAGTATCAGGGCCACCAAGCAATTCAGGAATGACAAACTCGCCAACAGCAGGTACAAAGACAAGAATGCAACCTGCGGCGATGCCAGGTAGTGTGAGAGGCACCGTAATGCGCCAGAAAGTTCGCCATGGTGTGCTGCCAAGGTCAAAGGCGGCTTCGATTAGGGTTTTATCAATTTTTTCAAGTGCCGAATAAATGGGGAGTACCATAAATGGCAAATAACAATAAACAATTCCTACACAAACAGCATAACGATTATCAAGGAGTAATAATGGTTCCGAAATCAATCCAATCGATAGCAATGCTGTGTTGATAATACCTTTTGCACTTAATAAAGACATCCATGCATATACCCGAATGAGGAAAGATGTCCAAAATGGTAGCACAACTAATAACAAATAAAACATCCGCAAACGGGGCGATGAGCGCGCGATACCATATGCCATCATATAGCCTAATGCAAGACAGATCAGTGTTGACGATCCCGCTGTCCATAATGATGATACGAATGTTGATACATAAAAATGTTCCTGGAAAAGAGCTTGGTAATTTGAGAAGTTTAAGTTGATGTGCAACATATGTCCTTGTAGCCATTCAAATACGGCTTCAAAAGGGGGCATACCAATTGTCGCTTTAGAAAAGCTGATTTTACAAATGAGTAAAAAAGGCACTAAAAAGAAAAGTGATAACCATATATAAGGTAGCCATAATACAATTTTATGACGTGCGGCATAAATTATACTCACACGTTCGTGGCTATGACGGAGCAGCGCATTGATTATTTTTATCATGTTTTAAAGTCCTATGATCAGCATCGATTAAGGAATTATGCAAAAATAAACGACACGATTACCTCTTTTTTCTTATTGTCATGGCGAGCCCGAAGGGCGTGGCCATCCAGAAAAAAAGACCTGGATCACCACGCTGCCGTTGGCAGCTCGTGATGACGGCGGTCATGAATCATGTAAGTTATTTTTGCAAAATTCCTAAACATATAAGAATCGTATATTTTATCGTCTCTTAACACATAATCAATAATTACTGTGTTATCAATACATAAATGGGTCTTTGTAATTTTTAAAGGGTGCGTTCATTGATGGATGAGACAACATGTCACACTAAATGTGACGGTGAAGATGATATAGCTAGCATTATTGATGATTTTTGCTGTGATCTTGCGTTAAATGCCGTGGCTGGAACAGAGGCATCTTTTGATGCGCAAATGTTTGCTTTTAAGCGTTTTTTGCATGCCCATTGGGCGATTATATTATCATCATTAGAGACGAATGAGTCCTCTCAAAATACACAGTCACACGCCTATTTCTATCAACTTGGTCTTCCCATAAAATGGTTCCATGATGCACAAAAATTTATACTTAATCGGTTGTGCGATACGCACAAAAAGAAACAAGTGCGCTGGGGAAGGCGTCAGGATCAGAAAATCCATGCGTTAATGAATTGTGTGATGGATGATCTTTTTTATTTTTATACGTTTTCATCAACCTCTATGTCGCAAATAATCAAAGATGAGAACTTAAAAACGAGCCAATTTCTGCAACACACCATTGTTTCTGTTCTTAAAGGCGTTGTTGAATCGGCACGTGATCTTGTTAATGTGACCCGTGATGTTTCAAAGATGGCACATCAAATTGATAAGCAGGCTGAATCAATGAACACTCTCGCGCGGTTCTTTTCTGAGAATTTATCAAAGGCCTCCCTTACAACACAACGTTTGTCAGGAGCAATCGAACACATTTCTGAGCGCATTATGAATGGTGTTATGGTTACGCAAAAGAGTGCATTAGAAGCCGATAAAGCACAAGAGGTTGTGCAAAGTCTCTCTCATGCTGCGAATAAAATTGGTGAAGTTGTTAAGATTATTAATGAGATTGCGAATCAAACAAATTTGCTTGCTTTGAATGCAACAATTGAGGCTGCACGTGCAGGGCATGCAGGAAAAGGTTTTTCAGTAGTTGCGTCTGAGGTTAAAAGTTTGGCTGGTCAAACAGCAAAGGCAACAGAAGAAATCACAAAACAAATTAAAGCGATGCAAGATGAAACAAATCATGTTGTTGTTTCTATTCATGAAATGTCTGTCACAATACGTCGTATAAATGAGGGAACGATTGAAATATCATCTGCTGTTAATGAGCAAGGGAAAATGGCACAAGATACACTTGAAAATATCGAGCGAATTCGTGAAGCAAGCCTGACATTCACGCAACTGATTTATCAATTGAATGATTTGTTGCGTACAGCAGATGATCGTGTGCAACAAACACATGTATTTTCGACTCATATCGCTGATCGATCGCATTATTTAACAGAAACGTTAACGCAGATGATGCACGTAATGCATAAAACCCCAATTCGGGATTAACTATGAATAAAACCTTATATATTGCGTGACCGTCATCACGCGTTTGCGTAGCAGGTGTGGCTATCCATAAAAATAGATATTTCTTAAACGGCTTCTAATTGAAGATGCTTATGTTTGTGTTGATAGGCTGAAACAATATCGAATACCTGTTGACGCGCTTCATCAATGGTTAGTGTGCTGGTGTCAATAACAATGGCGTCTTTAGCTGGTATTAAGGGGGCAACTGTTCGTGTTTGGTCGCGTTGATCGCGTTCACGAATTTGGGCGAGCATATCTGTTATTGCTGGCTGTCCCGATGCAATTGCTTCGGCTGAGCGCCTTTGTGCACGTACATCAGAGTTTGCTGTTACAAAGATTTTGATATGGGCATCTGTGAAAACAACGGTACCAATATCACGCCCATCAAGAACGACCCCTTTATAAGGGGGCTTTACGTCAAAACAAAAGCGTCGAATATGCTGATTGAGTTGTTCACGAATGATGGGGATAATAGCAATTTTGGAGGCCGCATTTCCAACTTCTTCATTCCTTAATAATGGATTGAGTAAATCATGTACTGTAAGTGACCTTGCCATTTGAATGAGGGCATCAATATGAGAAAATTCTATTTTCTCAATGAGCGCTTTGTTTGCAAGTGCACGGTAAATTAACCCTGTATCAATATGCTTAAATGAAAAATAATGGGCGAGAGCGTGAGATAATGTGCCTTTTCCAGCGCCTGCAGGTCCATCAACAGCAACGATTAACATACCCCAGCTCTCCTATGCAAAATAACTTGACTGCTAATGGATATATACCGTAATTTTGAGTAAATGTCTAAGAGATTCGATGTTCATGGCTTTTTATTTGATTTTATTTATGTGCTACCTAATTGGTTCAATACCATTTGGTCTTTTATTTACAAAATGGGCAGGGTTAGGTGATATACGTGCAATTGGTTCTGGTAATATTGGGGCGACGAATGCGCTGCGCACAGGTAATAAAAAGGTGGCTATCGCGACATTATTATGTGATGCATTAAAGGGGTATTTACCTATTTTTGCGCTTATTCATATGGGATGTGTCAGCGCTACCTGTATTTTAACCGTGGCTTTTGTTATTATTCTTGGGCATATTTTTCCTGTTTGGTTACGTTTTAAAGGGGGGAAGGGGGTTGCAACAACGCTCGGTGTGTATCTTGCTATTAATCCGTGGCTTGCACTTAGTATCCTTGGTGTGTGGTTTGTTACTGTTAAATTAACAAAGCTTTCATCGTTATCAGCCCTTATTGCAGCAGTTTTATCACCAGTTTTAGCCTATTTCTTTGTGATCGGTTTGCCAGAAACGTATGTGCAAGGGGGGCAAAAAATGTATGTTGTGTATTTTATGATAATGGTAAGTGTGATTATTTTAGGAACGCATCATGAAAATATTAGACGCCTTTTGTCAGGGCAAGAAAAGTAATCACATATCCATAAAAAAACTTCTTGGGCTATTAACAAAACGTGCTAACCTATATGTAAGGTAAATAAATAAGAAATGATGTTAAGGATGATATCCAAACTAAATTTAAAAGAAAAAATTCGAATGACACTCACGGCAATTGCTGAGTCTGGAGCATTTTTTCATGGTTTTGGTTCTCATTTTACACGTTTAAAAACAAATTTATTAGGGGTCTTTCCACGTACTGTTATCCTGCCACAGGCTATCTTGATTTTTGATACGCTGCTTGCTTTTCTGTCCATTTTTATTGCAATTTATTTGCGTGTGGGCAATGAATTTTTAGATTATACGCCTGGTTTTATTTTAAAAAATATGGTTGTCTTCGCCCTTCTTAGCGCAAGTGTTTTTATCTGGATGCAAACGCATCGTGCTTTATGGCGCTATTTCTCACTTGAAGATTGCATTCCTCTTGCTTTGTCTGTTATTCTCGCGTCCATTCTTTACTTTCCACTCATGATTCTACTGGCGCAGCAGGAATCATTACCGCGTTCTATACCTTTATTAAACACACTTGTTTATATGGTGGTTTTATGTCTTCCCCGTTTTATTTATCGTTCGATGAATGATCGTCATACGATGCAAAAAAAACGTCTCCTTTCAGAACAAATTGTGCCTGTGTTATTAGCGGGCAGCGGTGATACAACTGAGCTATTTATTCGTGAAGTGATGCATTCCCCCGCCTTATCCTATAATCCTGTTGGTATATTATCCCCTTATATCAAAGAAAAAGGGCGCCGCATTCATACTGTACCAATCTTAGGGACGCCGAAAAATTTAGAGGCGATCATTAAAGAATTACGTCAATTGCCCAAAAGACCAATTCAAATTATCATTACAGATAACGATCTGCCAAAAGATTTTTTAGCGGCGTTGGCGACACTTTCACAAAAAAATAGTTTGCCGATGATGCAAATGGTGCCACAATTTTCAATTGTCACCTCGTCATCCGAGAAAACTGATTTTTTGGCAACTGATGATTATGCAAAGGTTACTCATTCATTTGTGTGAGTGACCTTTGTTTATTTAAGCTTTTATCCATACGTAACAACGGTTCCTGTTACGCTATTTGCAAATGCTTTTTCTATTATGACATCAATCATTTCACCTTGCAGTCGTTGATTGCCATCAAAATAAATGGATTGCATAAATGGTGTTTTGCCTGATAATTGACCATTATGCTTGCCAACTCGGTCAACAAGGATAGGTTGTATTGTTCCTATTTTTGATTGATTAAATTGTAATTGTTGTTCATTTAATAACGCTTGCAATTCAGCTAACCGTTCAGATTTGATGTCTTCGGTTACTTGCAGATCCATTGCGCCAGCAGGTGTTCCTGGGCGAATGCTATATTTAAATGAATAGGCTTGTGCATACTCAATCTCACGAATCAAATCAAGTGTCGCTTTATGATCAGCCTCCGTCTCGCCAGGAAAGCCAACAATAAAATCAGATGACATCGCTAGGTCAGGACGTGCTGTGCGTAACCGTTCAACGACCTTAATATATTGATCACTGGTATGGCGTCGATTCATTGATTGTAGAATTGCATTGCTACCTGATTGAACAGGAAGATGTAAAAATGGCATGAGTTTTTCAATATCACCATGCGCCTTAATCAGCATTTCATCCATGTCCATCGGATGAGATGTTGTATAACGAATGCGCTCTAACCCATCAATTTCTGCTAATTCATAAATAAGGCGTCCAAGTCCCCATTCCTTCTCATTTGATGCAGGGGAAATCCCATGATACGCATTCACATTCTGCCCAAGGAGCGTAATTTCACGTGTACCCAGGCTTACCAAATGGCGGGCATCTTTTAAAATATCCACAACAGATCTTGAATATTCGGCGCCGCGTGTATAAGGTACCACACAGAACGTGCAAAAATTATCACATCCTTCTTGAATCGACAGAAACGATGAAACCGTTGATGTTGTCGGTTGCGGTAAAATATCGAATTTACTTTCTGTCGGAAAGTCAATATTGACAATACCAATACCTGTTCGTTTTCCACTTTTAATATCGTGTTCGCGTGTTGTTTTGGCAATCATTTCGGGCAATTTATGATAAGCTTGCGGTCCAAAAACCATACTCACATAGGGGGCTTGTTTAATAATTTCAGCGCCTTCTGCCTGTGCAACACATCCACCAACAGCAATCATCATATCCGCGCCATTTTGAATGCGTTCATCTTTTACTGCACGCAGGCGTCCTAAATCAGAAAACACTTTCTGCTCCGCTTTCTCGCGAATATGGCACGTATTTAAAATTGCCATGTCAGCATCATGTGGCGTTTCCGTGACTTCGTATCCTAACGGTGACAATAAATCAACCATTCGCTGTGAATCATATACGTTCATCTGACAGCCATATGTTTTTATATATAGTTTTTTTGACATCAAGAAACCTACCTTTAGAATGAGTGGCTCACTATACCATAGATGAATAAAAAAAGCCCTGAAATCTTCAGGGCTCTCTTGAAAATATATAAAAAAGAAATTAGCGTGCAACAACAGCAAATTGTTCTTGACCGCCCATCATTTCCGCACCTTTCATCGCTTTTAAACGACCTTTGCGTCCTGTTTTACCAAGACCTGTATTCTTAGCAATTGCGCTGCGACGACGTGCATAACTTGGGGATACCATCGGATAGTCATTTGGTAAATTCCAACGTTCTTTATATTGATCCAACGTCATGCCATAAACAGTACTTAAATGACGCTTTAGCATTTGGAGATGCTTACCATCTTCTAAACAAATAATATAATCTTCATGAACTGAATCTTCAACAGCAACCGCAGGTGCGAGTGGTGCACTTGATTTATAGTTGTGTGGGTTACGTGAAATCTCAGACAAAGATTGGTAAACGCGTGCAATAATTGCTGGGATTTCTTCCAATGCTACCGTATTACTTGATATATACGCTGCCACAACGCGGCTTGCATGCCCAAGAAGTTCGGAAACATGTGTGTTTTCAGTCATCATTAAAATCCTTTAATAAAAAAATATCGTTTAACTTTTATACTTCTTTCCTAAAAAAAGCGCAAACATTTATTTACACTTTATTAATCTTTAAGAATTTTATGAATACAACTGTGGCACATTCGACACAAAATAGAGAAATACTTGATATACATACCAAGAAAATTAAAATAATAATTAGTTATGCACTTAACTAAAAAATATTAAAATGCTAAAATTTGAGAATTACCCTTATTTTACCCATTTACTCTCGTCATGGCGAACCAGCGTAAGCTGGTGTGACCGTCCAGAAAAATAATCTTTTTGAGTAAAATAGCCACTTCCGAAAGAGCAGTCACTGGATCACCACAAAAGCCTTTGGCTTTTTCGTGATGACGGTAAGAGACATATAGGGTTTTCTGTTATCTAATCCCGAACTGGGGTTTCTACTAAAAATTATCGGTTTTTAGTATAGAATTTAACAATTACTTTTATTTCATGCCATCAATGATTTCGTATAATCCGACAAATCACCCTCAAATGGCGTCAATGTTTTATTCTTAACAATCCACAATCGATCCGCTACATGTTGAAGTAAATGTCGATCATGGGTGATAAGGATCACTGCACCTGTATAATCATTCAAGGCTGTAATTAATGATTCACGCATTTCCATATCCAAGTGGTTTGTTGGCTCGTCTAAAATAAGCAAATTTGGTTTTTCGGCTGTAAGACAGGCAAATAATAAACGGGCGCGCTCACCACCTGATAATAATTTAACCAGCTGATCTGCTTTTTCTTTTGGAAAACCGAAACGTCCCAAATGACCACGGACTTGCGTTGGTGTTGCTTTTGGCATTGCATCTGCAACAACGTGAAACGCTGTTCGATCTGTTTCTAAATTTTCAAACTGATCTTGACGGTAAAACGCAATTTTAAGTTTACCATGACGTTTTACTTCGCCGCTAAAGGCATTAAGCTCTCCCGCTAGAAATTTGGCTAACGTTGACTTACCGTTACCATTCGCCCCTACAAGACCAATACGTTCATCAGGACTTAATGTTGCATTCAAATTTTTTAAAATAACCGTATCGTCATATCCTAACGAAACCTTCTCAAAGGCTAGCATGGGTGGCGAAATAACATCAGGTGGAGGGAAATTAAAGGCAACCGTTGGATCATCTTGATCAACAGGTATAAATTTTAGCTTTTCAATTGCCTTCATACGACTTTGTGCTTGACGTGATTTAGAGGCTTTCGCTTTAAAACGATTCACAAACGCTTGCATGTGTGCGCGTTGTTCTTCCATACGTGTATTGTACGCTGAAATATTTGCTTGTTGTTGCTCATAAATTGTTAGAAACGTATCAAAGTCACCTGTATAACGCGCTACTTTACCACTTTTCAGATGCAGCACTGAATTAATGGTTGCATTCAGAAATTCACGATCGTGCGATATCAATAAAAAGCTTTTTGGATACTTTGATAAAAATGTTTGAAGCCATTGTGTTGTTTCAAAATCAAGGTGGTTTGTTGGCTCATCAAGAAGGAGCAAATCAGGCTCCTGAAACAACGCTGCAGCTAGTGCAATACGCATACGAAAGCCACCTGAAAAAGTATGAAGGGGACGAAGCTGTGCTTCATCATCAAAGCCAAGGCCTTTTAAGACAATTGCCGCTCGCGATTCAGCCGTATACGCATCAATTTGGATAAGACGTTCATAAATATCACCCAAACGATTGGGATCTTGACAATCATCCAATTCTTTCATCAGAGCAACGCGTTCTTGATCTTGTTCTAACAAATAAGCCAATGGTGACAAATCACCTGATGGCATCTCTTGCTTAATGGCCAAAATTTTAAAATGCTTTGCGATTTCAACATCACCCTTATCAACGGTAAGTTTACCTTGGATGATATTGAATAACGTTGATTTGCCCGAACCATTACGACCAACAAGCCCTATGCGATGATTCTGTGCGATCTGAAAGGTGACATTCTCAAGCAATGAGCGCCCACCAACAAAATAACTAATACGATTAAGTGATAACATGTCTTCTTAAATCCGCAGTGAAGCGGCTTTTCTTTTAAAAGTTAGTAAAACAGCAAATAAACATTTATCTGCCAATATGATTGGGTATTAATTCTTTCCTGGTTTTCAACGTTTTTTCAGTCACGTTGTTATCCGATGCGGGAAGTACCTTTATTTTTTGATTCTCAACAAATCCATGGGATACCCCAAAATAAATCGAGCCAGGTGTTTTTAGTGTGTTTTGAACATACACGACCTTTTCCGCGTCGCCAACAGATATATACGCATCTTTATAGGGTGCAAGTGAAAATGATTCACCTTTTCTAAGGTATTTAACGGCTAAACGAACGCCATTCTCATCCATTATTTTCACCCATGTTTCATCAATTGCATCCAAACGATTGTCAATCGTTTCTACTGGCGTGTGTGTCGAGGTAGGTGATGTATTGTCACCTATATCATCAAAACGCGTATCCCGAACAGGAGGTGATTTTTGAGGCGTGAGATTCAATATAACATCATTACTTTTTTCCCGTGTAGATGATAATTCAGCGGACATCTTTGCTGTTTGTTGAGGTTCTTTTTCAAGTGCTATTGGTTTTGTTTCGGCCAATGCATGTTCGTTCTTTTCCTGCATTTTGGATGTCACGTCAACGGTTGTGTCATTTTCTTTAGCCGCTTGCCACATGTGCAATGCATACCAAATCACTGAAACACTCATCACCATCAATAGTGACAAAACAACAGTTTTTACTGTTAGAATTTTTTTAGGCTTATTGGGTAAATAAAGTTTAAACGATGATTGAGCATCGATTGATGACATTTGTTTTAAATAAAGGGATACAAACGCATCTGAAGGCACATTTAAGAAATCACAATAGTTACGAATAAAACCTGTTGTGTAAACCGTGCCAGGTAACGCTTCAAAATCTTCATTTTCAAGGCATAACAAAAAATGAGATCTAATTTTCGTTGCTTGTGAAACTTTCTCAATTGTTAAGTTTTTTTGAAGACGCGTGTGCTTTAAAAAGGCACCAAGTGATTCAACAAAAACGGACTCATCCGAAACCAATGCTTCTGAAAACATAAGAACACCTTACAAAAAAATCACCTTGTCTTTGACAAAATGGAAATATACCTAATGAACATGAAGATGCCTATTTTCCGTTATGGCGAATCTGCAAAGCAGATGTGGTCATCCAGTGGCTGTTTTCCTGGATAGCCAAAGCTTTGCTCGCTATGACTAGGATGTTATTAAAAACAGGTATTTTCATTTTCGATGAGTACAGGTATAAGTACTATGCAAAAAAATAGCCTAAGATGCAAGTTTAAGATTAAATATTTTATCAATCAATAAAACATTAAGCACATTTACGTTTACGCTGACTCTCTGATTTTAACTGCCCACATGCCGCTAAAATATCACGCCCTCGTGGTGTTCGGACGGGTGATGCATATCCCGCACGATACACAATATCCGCAAATGCCGAAATACGTTCAGGTGTTGAACATTCAAACGAAACACCAGGCCATGGATTAAAGGGAATTAAATTGATCTTAGCTGGAATTCCACGAATGAGACGAAGCAATTCACGCGCATCTGCATCCGAATCATTTACCCCTTTTAACATCACATATTCAAACGTAATACGCCGTGCATTATTCACGCCAGGGTAATTTCGGCATGCTTCAATTAGCTGTTCAATCGGATATTTTTTATTGAGAGGCACCAAAATATCGCGCACATCATTACGTACCGCATGCAAAGATACGGCTAAATTAACGCCTAATTCTTCGCCACATCGCTCCATCATTGGTACAACACCTGATGTGGATAATGTAATACGTCGTTTAGATAACGATATCCCTTGATGATCCATAATAATCATGAGCGCCTTTGATACATGTTCAAAATTGTACAATGGTTCACCCATTCCCATCATCACGATATTCGAAACATGACGCTGCCCAATAGGTGATGGCCATTCGCCAAAAACATCACGTGCAACCATCATTTGCCCAACAATTTCGCTCGACTCTAGATTTCGAACCAGTGTTTGCGTTCCTGTATGGCAAAACTTACACGTCAAAGTACATCCAATTTGGGATGATACACATAAGGTGCCACGATCAACTTCTGGAATATGAACTGTTTCTGCTTCTTGCCCATCGCTAAATTGCAAAAGCCATTTTGTGTTCCATCGGTCGATGCCTGTGCTGTTGCAATCTTTGGACGCTCAATTACAAACGAATCATCAAGCAATTGTCGCACAGGTTTTGGCATATTCACCATTCGATCAAATGTTGTCACCCCATGATGATATAACCAATTCCATAGTTGCTGCACACGATAGGCAGGGACATCCCGTGAGACAAGATGGTCTTTGAGTTCATCCCTGCTTAAACCAATGAGATTAATTTTATTCATTTACACAACCACCATACATTCTATATTAGAGATAATACGTATTTATAAAAATTCAAGAGTTACTCTTTAGCTTTCATGATCAACACGTGTCATGTTTCGACGAAAACGCTGGATATCAAGCGCACCTGTTAGCCATGCACATACCCCAAACAAACCAATACCAATCAATGCCGCTACCATAATAAAGATAGCTTTCCAAAATCCGCTATATGACACAACAGGATCTAACCAGAATTTAATGCCGTACAACATC
Source organism: Alphaproteobacteria bacterium (assembly GCA_947488275.1). Classification (GTDB taxonomy): domain Bacteria; phylum Pseudomonadota; class Alphaproteobacteria; order Paracaedibacterales; family CAIOTO01; genus CAIOTO01. The sequence continues at coordinate 23,419 of CANKZX010000003.1, forward strand.
GGTAACGCCAGCAAAATCGTTAGTATCATACGCCCCATAAAGTGAATTAGCTCTTTTGATACCACAAATAAGCCGCGGTTTCGCAAAATAGAGGCAAGTACCAATGCATTTGCCCACGCCGCAATCGATGTCGCAACCGCCAGGCCAACATGTTTAAAGGGGCCGATAAGAAGAAGGTTTAACACTAAATTTAAAATAACTGAACATACCGCAACAATAACAGGCGTTTTTGTATCTTGGTTTGAAAAGAATGTTGTCGCAAAAATCTTAATTAAAATATAGGCAGGTAACCCAGAAGCGAAGGCAATAAGCGCTGCTGATGTCGCATACGTATCAATAAGTGTAAATTTACCATGTTGAAAAATCATGCCAACAATAGGTACTGCCCATACAATCAAACCACACATCGATGGCAATGTTAGTAACATCGCAAATTCAATTGAATCGCGCTGCGATGAAAGCGCATCATTCACTTTGCCTGCCGCCACATGACGTGACATCAATGGTAATAAAACGGTACTAATCGCCGTTCCAATCACACTTAAGGGCAGCTGATTTAATCGTTCAGCATAATCAAGATACGATAAATACCCCTTCGGCAAGTCAGAGGCAATAATCATATCAATGAGAATATTAATTTGCACAACTCCTGCGCCAAATGCAGCAGGTCCTACTTTTTTAAAAAAATCCTTTACGCGTGGTGACATTACGGGGAACTTAAGTTTAATACCATACCCAGCACGCATACACGGTACTAAAACCCAAAGTAACTGAATAACACCACATCCCAAAACAGCAATTGAAAAATCAAGCCCTGGATCTTGGTTAAGCGTTTGTGAAAACCACACAAAGACAACAATAAAAATATTACCCACCATGGGTGATGACGCAACACTCATAAATCGATCAAGTGAATTCAAAATACCACTATAAAAAGCCGTCAATGAGATAAACAAAATAAAGGGAAATGTAATTCGGGTGAATTGAATCGTCAGCTCGAGGCGTTCTGCCTCAAAACCAGGCACAAGAATTTTAAAAAGGGTTGGCATAAAAAGTTCAACCACAAGCACTAAAATGCACAGCATCAGTGTAAGCCAACTTAAGATTTGCTCCGCAAAACTGATGGCATCATCCTTACCCTCTGGTTTTGCGAGCAATCCTGCAAACATTGGAACAAAGGATGCATTAAAGGCACCTTCGGCAAAAATACGCCGAAAAAGGGATGGCAGTTTAATCGCAATCTTAATCGCATCCGACATGGCGCCTGCACCAAGCATTGTTGCCATTAAAATCTCACGAAGGAAACCAACAATACGACTTAAAATTGTCAGAAAACCAACCGCAAAGAATGAACGATAAAGTGCCATAGAATTATTTTCTAATGATAAGCATGGGTTGTGATAACACGTTTTTCATAAATAAAGAAGCCTTTTATGGTTGAGTGAAAATTTCTATGATACGGTAAAAATTTCAACACCCGTTGCTGTTACACCAATCGTATGTTCAAACTGTGCAGACAATGAACGATCACGCGTAACTGCCGTCCAATCATCATCTAGTACCTTAATCTGCCATTTGCCCGCATTAATCATTGGTTCAATCGTAAAAAACATTCCTTCTTTAAGGACAATCCCTTCACCAGGAGCACCATAATGAACAACACTCGGCGCCACATGAAATTCGCGACCAATTCCGTGTCCGCAAAAATCACGCACAACTGAAAAACTGTTTTTCTCAGCATGTGTTTGAATCACATGACCAATATCCCCAAGGGTCGTTCCAGGTTTGACGATGTCAATCGCTCTCATCAAACATTCATAGGTCACATTAACGAGTTTCTCTGCACGCAATGGAACTTTTCCAATGCAGAACATACGGCTTGTATCACCATACCAACCATCCACAATCACTGTCACATCCACATTGATGATATCACCCGTCATTAGTTTTTTATCGGATGGAATACCATGGCACACAACATGATTTACTGATGTGCAAATTGATTTTGGAAACCCACGATAATTAAGCGGCGCTGGAATGGCGTTATGTTCAATAATCCAATTATGACACAGTGTATTAATTTCATCCGTTGTAATCCCTGCCTTAATAAAGGGCGTTACATAATCGAGGAGCTGTGATGCCATTTGTCCAGCTTTGCGCATACCAACAAACCCTTCCTCGCCATGAATAATGATTGAATCATCGTCATCATGCGAATCGTTATGGGTATGTTTGCAATGTTCACTATGCACGTGATGCTGTGGATTAATCATGTTGTTCTTCTTCTTTCATAAAAAAACCCCGCACCATAATCATGAGAGCGGGGAATTGCACGACTTTAATTAAATATTAACGTGAATAAAATTCAACAACCAAATGTGGTTCCATTTGAACAGGGAATGGAACATCACTTAATTTTGGCGTGCGAACAAATTTGCCTTTCATCGCCTTGTGATCAACTTCCATATATTCTGGAACATCACGTTCTGTCAGTTGAGTCGCCCCAATAACAACCGCATTGTCTTTCATGGATGTAATGATAGAAATCTCATCGCCTTCTTTAACAAGGTATGATGGAATATTCACGCGTTTGCCATTAACAGCGATATGTCCATGGTTTACAATTTGACGTGACGCAAAAACAGTCGCAACGAATTTCATACGATAAACAACTGCATCTAAACGACGTTCCAATAAACCAATCATATTTTCAGAAGTGTCACCTTTGCGACGCACAGCTTCATCATATACACGGCGGAATTGACGTTCGCTGATGTTACCATAGTAACCTTTTAGTTTTTGTTTAGCGCGAAGCTGTACGCCATAGTCTGATGGCTTTGAGCGTTGTTGACCATGTTGACCTGGACCATAGGCGCGGGCAATAAATGGACTCTTCGCACGACCCCAAAGGTTTACGCCCAAGCGGCGGTCGATTTTATGTTTTGCGGTGACTCTCTTTGTCATTGATGATAGCCTTAAAAGTAATTGCATTTTCAAATAGAAGTTAGAAAGTAATAACATGTTCAAAAAAAAATGTCAAGATTCCGTGTGTTTGAAAATTAATTTCATGCAAAAACAAAAATTATATAGACTTCAACTGGTGAAAAAGTTAAACTTTTTGGTAGTCATATGGTGAAAAAGTTAAACTTTTTGGTAGTCATATGGTGAAAAAGTTCAATTTTCCCATGAGTGCACAATAAAAAATATGATCAATCGCATTTTAGATCTCGCATTACCGTCTGGCAAAACCGTATTTTTATGGGGGGCTCGAAAAACAGGCAAATCAACTTTTTTAAAGCAAAAATACCCAAATAGCTTATGGATCGATCTTTTAAAAAATGATGTGTTTAGGCACTATCTTAAAAATCCAGAATTTTTACGTGAAGAAATTTTGGCACTCAACGATTCTTCGAAAATGCCTATAATCATTGACGAGATTCAGAAAATTCCAGCCTTACTTGATGAAATTCATTGGCTTATTGAACATAATTCATCAATAGCTTTTATCTTATGTGGTTCAAGCTTAAGACGCCTTAAACATGAAGGTTCTAATCTTTTGGGCGGTCGTGCATGGCGTCAAGTTTTTACACCTCTTTGTTATCCAGAGCTCCCTACATTCAATCTTTTACGTATTTTAAATAATGGACTATTGCCTGAACATTACTTAGGCGAAAACGATGCAACACGTTCATTAAACAGTTATATTTCTGATTACCTTATCCCTGAAATTCAATGGGAGAGCCGTATTCGAAATTTAGGATCTTTTTCTCGTTTCTTAGAAGCAATCTCATTTTCTAACGGTGAAATGCTCAATCTATCAAATATTGCGCGTGAATCAGGTATTAATGTCAAAACGGTGCAATCGTATGTTGATTTATTGATTGATATGTTGTTGGGGTATTTAATTTTTCCTTTCTCAAAAACAGTCAGCAGGCAAATTATTGTCAGTCATCCAAAATTCTATTTTTTTGATCCAGGGATTGTGCGAATTTTAAAAAAAGTACCCAAATTTGACGCTTTAAAAGGAAGTGATGCTGGACATAGTTTTGAACATTACATCTTTTTAGAACTTATATCGTTTAAAGAAATCAATCGACTTAATTTTGATATTAATTTCTGGCGTACAAAATCAGGCGCTGAAGTTGACTTTATTATAAACAGAGGCAAAATTGCCATTGAATGCAAGATCGCAAGCACAGTTGAAAAGAGAGATTTTAAAGGTTTGATTGATTTCGCTAATGAGCATCATCCCGAACGATCGATTCTTGTATGCATGGTTCCCAGCAAACGAATTATGCGTATAAATGATGTTGATGTTGAGCTTTATCCCCTTGAGCAATTTCTAAAAGAACTTTGGGATGGGCAGATTATTAATAAAGGTTAGAATGTTCTAGCTTTGCTCCGTTCATATATGCTACTTTTGCGCAGTAAAAAGTAAGTAAAAAATAGTCATAAATTAGGATGCGTTCATGATTTTTGTAACGGGTTGCGCGGGTTTTATTGGTTTTCATATCTGTCGTAAATTGCTTGAAAAAGGGCATGCTGTTTTAGGTGTTGATAACATGTCTGATTATTACGATGTGTCTCTTAAACGCGCACGTCTTGATCTTTTGCTATCTCATAAAAATTTCACATTCCGCGAAAATGATATTTCTAACAAAGAATCAATGACCATCTTAGGGCAGGATTTTAATACGATCACACACATTATTCATTTGGCTGCGCAGGCAGGTGTTAGATATTCACTTGTCAACCCTTATACATACGTCCAAACCAATGTGATGGGGCAATTATGCATGCTTGAGCTTGCGCGTTCATTGCCGCACCTAAAACATATGGTTTATGCCAGCACATCATCTGTTTACGGTGCGAATGAAAAAATGCCATTTTCAATTACAGATCGTACGGATACACCGATTTCGCTTTATGCGGCAACAAAGAAAAGCTGTGAGGTCATGTCGGAGAGTTATACACGTATGTATCAGCTCCCGTTAACAGGGCTTCGTTATTTTACCGTTTATGGTCCATGGGGTCGCCCTGACATGGCCTTATTTATGTTTACACGTGCCATGCTGAATGATGAAGAAATTCCTGTGTTTAATAATGGTAATATGCAACGAAATTTCTCCTATGTGGATGATATTGTTGAAGGTACACTTTCGTGTGTGTTGTCACCACGCGACAGTGGCTCGCACAAACTTTATAATATAGGCAACAACAAATCTGAAACCTTGATGGATTATATTCAAACACTCGAAATAGCGCTTGGTAAAAAAGCAAAAATTCGGTTTGAGCCGATGCAAAATGGCGATGTCAAAGAAACGATTGCTGATATCAGTGAGACGATTGCTGATTTTGATTTCGTCCCGCAAACAGATATTAAAGATGGTGTGCCTAATTTCGTCAACTGGTATCGTCACTACTACAACGTTTAAAAACGGATTATAACTATGTGTGGATTTACAGGGCTGTTTTTACGTAGCCCTTTTTCAATTAGTCAGAATGTATTCCAAGAAATGGTTGATTCCATTACGCATCGTGGTCCTGATGATGTTGGATTTTACCAAACGCCATCAGGTGTTACGCCGTCGGTATTTTTTGGGTTTCGAAGGCTTGCATTGGTTGATTTGACACACACAGGTGCACAGCCCATGACATCATTCTGTGGTCGTTATGTGATGGTTTATAATGGTGAAACCTATAGTAATGATGAATTGCGCCCTTTATTAAAGGCGAAAGGTATTGTATTTCGTGGACATTCAGATACCGAAGTCATTTTAGAAGCCATCGCTGTTCTTGGGCTTGAATCTGCCTTGCAGCATTTAAATGGTATGTTTGCCATTGCCCTTTATGACAAACGTGAGCAATCGATAACGTTGATACGTGATCGTGTTGGAATTAAACCGTTGTATTGGATGAATTATCAATCGGGTATTGCTTTTGCGTCTGAATTAAAGGCACTTATGCCACTTTTTGATGGACGTCCTGCAATGGATCAAAAAGCCACAACGGCATTCCTTCGTTATGGATACGTGCCCGCGCCACTCACCATTTATGATGGGATTTTTAAATTAACACCAGGAACTTTTTTAACGCTTAAAAATGACACCATCACGCACCATACATATTGGTCGATGGATGATGTATCACAGCAACCAAAATTAACAGGATCATTGGATGACCATTTAGATGAATTCCATGCATTATTGCGTGATTCCGTTTATCGATGTATGCATGCGGACGTACCTATTGGGTCGCTCCTCTCTGGGGGGATTGATTCATCATTGGTTACGGCATTGATGCAAAGCCAAGCAGCGCAACCGATTGCAACATTTACCATTGGTTTTCATGAAAAGCATTTTAATGAAGCTGAAGAGGCAAAAAAAATAGCCGCCCATCTAGGGACAGATCATCATGAATTGTATGTGACGACAAAGGAAACGCAAGATGTTATCCCTTTGCTTAGTGCTATGTATGATGAACCATTTGCTGATCCATCGGCTATACCAACCTTTTTGGTCTCTCAATTAGCAGGCAGCAAACGAAAGGCCGTTTTATCAGGCGATGGTGGGGATGAACTTTTCGCAGGTTATAAACGTTATTTTATTTTACATCAATTATGGAACGCTAAAAAACGTCTGCCTTTATCGGGATGCTTTGGTCGTTTAATTGCCAATCTTCCCTCGCAATGGATGGATCGTTTGGTGAAAATCATGCCACCATCGTTTCGTGTGCAGAATTTTGGTCAACGCGTTAATACACTCGGTCGATTGTTGAGTAGCAATTCGATGCAAGAATGTTATCAATCCTTTGTTGGTTTATGGAATGATCAATCGCGCCTGCGTCCAACGTATGAGGATAAGCGCTTAGAAACATACTTTGCATCAAATCCAAATCTTGATGTGATGGAGCAAATGCAATTCATCGATACAAACACATACTTACCCGATGATATTTTAACAAAAGTTGATCGCGCGTCTATGCGTGTCAGTCTTGAAGGGCGTGTTCCTTTACTCGATCATCGTCTTATTGAAATGGCATGGCGTATGCCAACGCATTGGAAGGTCGCACAAAGTGGTGGTTTTTGTGGTCTTGGCGGACAGATACAAGGTAAATTACCCCTGCGTGCTGTTTTGGAAAAATACATACCAAAAGAAATGTTCGACCGCCCCAAAATGGGATTTGGCGTCCCCTTACACGATTGGTTGCGTGGTGATTTGGTTGAATGGGCAGAAGATCTGTTGTTTGACCCCAGCTTAGCCGATGTCTGCGATGTTGATGTGGTGCGGCGTCTGTGGCATCTACACAAATCAGGCGCTATTAATGAGCAAGCGCGTCTTTGGGCTGTATTAATGTTGCAAAGCTGGCGACGTTTGTAGAAAATCGATTGTGTTTTTTTAATTTAAATTCATCATTAAATGTGTCAATTTATGTTGGTTCATTTGTTTTAATAGAGATGTGCAAAATTATAGTTGGCATTAAGTATTTTTTAATGTTTTTCTGACATGATCAATCATGTTGCTGTTATACCCACCACATCGCACGGCGTTGATTTTGAAATCCGATGGGTATGGAGCCCTTATGTGAGGCAACAAGGTGCTTAAAATGATATGATAGCAACTGTGAGGTAGAGAAGATGAATAAAGACGTACTGCTCATACGATCTGGACAATTTCATCTGGCAGTTCCAACGGAACGTATTCTCGAAATTGTTGATCTTGATGATTATCATGCGCAGCAAAAAAAAGATCTTGATGTCGGTCAGCGGTTAATTTCATTCTCTCCAAAAGTGGGGAAAGAGAAAACATCCCAAGATGAATGGATTCGTCAAATGCTGCAACAGACAGGGATTATATTAAATGTACCTGAAGAACGTATTTCTGAGAATGCACCTAAAACTAAATTAAAGAAGACGCGGCGTTTAGTTGAATTTGAGAAATTAAAGGATGAATTTCGTTTGTGGCGTAATCATATTTTGCCTGTTGTTCATTTAAATCATGTTTTAGATTCGAAAGAAGAACGTTATATATGCCCTTTTTCTCTGGTGCATCAGGCTTCTGATCATGAAATGGTTTATCTTGATGTTGATCATATTTTTAATATTGTACATATTGACACCAGTACATTAAAGCCTGTTTATCATTTAACCTGCGATCAAATGCACAGCGATAAGTCCCAAAGTCCTTCGACGGATGTATTAGCGTTTGTGTTGGAAGATGTTTTGTCTGAGCCTTTGCCGAATTAAGATGATTTTTAGATAAGACTTTGTTGAGATGAACCATGGGATCTGATATATTTTGTACAGTTACCGAATTCAAATCGGGAATTGTACAAAATGAGGCGGTGGTGAATGTACCTACGTAATTTAGCAGATATTCTTCTCTATTCTGCAACAAAATACCCTGTTGTTACGTTAACAGGTCCCAGGCAATCGGGGAAGACAACGCTTGTTCGTGCTCTTTTTTCTGATAAAAAATATGTTACACTCGAAGACCTTGATAATCGTTCTTTTGCTGAGCAAGATCCGCGCGGTTTTCTGAATATATATAAAAATGGTCTGATTATAGACGAGGCGCAGCATGTGCCAAGTTTATTTTCATATATTCAAAGTCATGTGGATCGTTCGCATATTATGGGTGAATTTATTTTAACTGGTTCACAGCATTTTTTACTGACGGAACGTATTTCTCAGTCGCTTGCAGGACGTGCGGCAATTTTGCAATTACTTCCTTGTACAGCGAGAGAGCTAGGTATAGCCAGTGAAACAGAGTTATACAACACGCTGTGGAAAGGGTTTTATCCAGCTGTTTATGATCGTGACATAAATCCAACGTTTTTTTATAAATCATACTTAAATACATATGTTGAACGTGATGTTAGAACATTAAGTGCGATTAAAGATCTTTCTAAATTTAGGACATTTTTGCAGATGTGTGCTGGTCGTATTGGGCAGTTGGTTAATATGACATCACTTGGAAATGATTGTGGCATTGATCAAGAAACGGTGAAAGCATGGCTCTCTATTCTTGAATCAAGTTATATTCTTTTTCTTCTTAAACCTCATCACCAAAATTTTAATAAACGTCTTACAAAACAACCAAAATTATATTTTTATGATACGGGGCTTGCGGCTTATTTGTTAAACATCGAAGATCCAAATGTCCTTAAATTCCATTTTTCCCGTGGGGCATTGTTTGAAAATTATGTAGCTATTGAGCTTATTAAAAAAAGATTTAATCAAGGGATGGATCATAGTCTGTATTTTTGGCGCGATCATCATGGACATGAAGTCGATTTTATAAAAGATAATGGGGCAATCCTTGTCCCAATTGAGGTGAAATCATCTGAGACACTTTCGTCAACATTGTTTGATGGTTTAAATTATTGGCAAAAATTGTCAGGTGTTGAACATGGTTATCTTGTGTACGGCGGAATAGAGGATCAAATGAGATCACATCAAACGGTGGTGCCATGGTTTAATGTAGGGATGCTTTGAGATGGTTTAAAAAAGAAGTATTAATTTTTTTATCCCCCTTTTCATTCCTGATCTATTGCTTCATAATTAAATAAAATTTAATTAAAATAGGCATCATGTCCACGAACGCGAACGATCGATTTTTAAATTATTATACGAATGAATTGACGTATTTGCGTCAGGCAGGCAGTGCTTTTGCCCAGAATTATCCGAAAATTGCAAGGCGTCTTGAATTATCTGATAAAGAATCTTCTGATCCTCATACGGAACGTTTGCTTGAATCCTTTGCTTTTTTAACGGCTCGTTTAAGTCAAGAAATTGATAATCGTTTCCCCGAATCAGCGTCAGCACTTTTACAAGTACTTTATCCTCATTTGGTAAATCCCATACCGTCAATGGCAATTGCGCATTTTCAAATTGATCCATCAAAAGGAAAAACAACAAAACCTTATACAATTGATAAGCACACATCTTTGTATTCGTATGCGGCAGAGGATGTTGCGTGTCGGTTTAGCACCGTTTATCCTGTTACTTTATGGCCATTAGAGCTTTCTCATGTTGATTTTGTTCACAATAACCATGTGCGTAAAGGGGATTATCATGGGGCAGGTCAAACGTGGTATTTAAAATTAAGCCTTAAGACCTTTGGTGATGCAACGATTGCCAGTCTTAATATGGACGAACTTATCTTTCATATTAAGGGTGAACGTCAGTTAACGTATATGATTTATGAAAGTTTGTTCGCTCAAGGGGCGGCAGATCTTTATGCGCATGTGCCAGGGGACGATCATTTTGCCAGAATGCCAAAAGGCTCTGTCACACAAATGGGTTTTTTGCCACATGAGATGACATTACCTATACCACCTCATGGGACGCATGCGTTTTTATTGATGCAGGAATTCTTTCATTTTCCTGAAAAGTTTATGTTTTTTAAGCTTTCAAATTTAGGGGATATGAAAAAACACCTTAATCTTGCGACGAATACACTTGAACTTTATGTATCGCTTAGTGATATTGGAACACTTCTTGATAAGAATGTAACAAAAAAGAATTTTTTATTGGGTTGCACCCCCATTGTTAATTTATTTCAAAAAACAACAGATCCCCTTCGTCTTGATCGACGTAAGAATCAATATCGTCTGATTCCTGATCAACGTCGTGATAAAACATTTGAAATTCATACCATTCAATCCGTTATGTCTGCTGTTGAATCCAGTGATCAGGTTAAAACGTTTGCCCCATATTTTTCGTTGCAGCATCATCATGATGACAATCAGATTTTTTGGTATGCGAAACGTGTGTCGGCTGAACTCCGCGGGGTTCCTGGCGCTGATATGATGATTTCCTTTGTTGATTTGAAATTTGATCCATCATTACCGCCAACAAATATTGTATATGCGCATACATTGTGCACGAATCGTTATTTGGCTGAACAAATACCAGGTCAGGCTGAATTCCAACTGGATGATGCTGCACCTGTTTCACGTATTGTGTGTTTGGATAAGCCAACAAAACAAAGCTACTCACCGATGGATGGTGATTCATTGTGGCGAATGGTTTCGATTTTATCGACAAATCATTTGACGCTTATGGGAACAGAATCGGCGTTAGAAACATTAAAAGAGCGTTTGGTATTACACGCAGGCACATCGCATCATAAAGAGAGGTTGATGGATATTGAGGCGATTCAGAGTGTGACACATAAATCAATAGTGCGTCGCATCGGAAATGAATCATGGCGTGGTTTTGTGCGTGGTGTTGAAATTCATATTAAAACGAATCGTCCTGCATTTAAGGGGAGTAGTAGCTTTCTGCTTTCAGCTATATTACAGCATTATTTTGCGATTACCGTATCGATGAATTCATTTGTTGAGGTGGTGTTAACAGGGAACGATCATGAAGGGGAATGGATGCGATGGCCAGCACAACGTGGCATAAAAACCCTTCTGTAGAAGAGGCGCTTCAAGCTGAACCTTATTCGTTTGATTTTGATCAAGCAATTTTGATATTAGAGCGCATGCATGCAGCAAAAGCATCATTGGGGGAGGGGTGTGACCCCTCTTTTGAAGCTGTTACATTAAAATCGCATGTGAGTTTAGCGCCGCCTGCCTCTGAATTACAGCAACTTGATCAGACAGCGGATAAACCAACCCTTTGGATTAATTTCTTGAGCCTTGCGGGGGCACTTGGACCACTTCCAACACCGTATACAGAAACGGTTATTCAGCGCACGCGTGAAAAAGATACAGGTTTTAGAGATTTTCTTGATATATTTAATCACCGTCTGGCAAGTCTGTGGCATCGTTTTCATAAAAAAATTTACACAGGTGTAGCGCAGATCTTGCCACACGAATCAAATATTGGAAAATGTTTGTTGCAGTTGGCTGGTATTAGTCATAGCCGTATGATTGAGGGAACTGATCTTAATGAGATGACTTTGCTCACCTATCAGAATTTAATGTGGAAACAACCGCATGGAACGATTGGTCTTGGGCGCCTTTTGCATCATCATTTTGATATTACGGTACATATTCATGATTTTCAAGGAGCGTGGCGTTATGCTGCGCCATCGGATGTGAGCCGTATTGGTGTGCATCAAGGGCAATGGAATGCCTTGGGTCAAACCACGTTGCTTGGTTCAAAAACGTGGGATCAAATGGCGGGGATTCAAATTGATATTGTTGATTTAAGTTGGGAACGTTTTTGTCAGTTTTTACCGCCAGCAGATGATATGCTCGTAAATGATAATCGGGTGTCAGTAAATTATTTTCAGCAATTAAAAGAATTATGTCAATTATATGTTGGTTTGGATTTTTCGATTTCGGTTAAACTAAGTTTGCATCCAGATCAGATTAAGCCAATAATTTTATGTTGTAGATCGCCTGCTGAATCTGCTGAAGGGACGGGGGCGGATTACTATCCATCTTATGGGAATCGTTTGGGGCTCAACACGTGGCTTAATCAGCCAGGTGCTATAAAAGGTGATGTGTCGGCATTTATACGATTGTAAGTGTTAAAAACTATGTTTAATATATAATTATAATATGAAATTAAAATGATGATTTATGATCCAAAAAACTCATTTAATAGCATTTATTATTTTGATATGTGTTGGTTCCTCCATTCTTTATGCTTCAGAACATGGTTTAATTGATGGGGAACATAAATTGAGCCATTATGTTGAAATGATGCCTCAACATTTATTACAATTAAATACATTGCATAAAAATAGAACGTTTTTAAATCAGCAAGAGCGGTTGAAAGAGGCTATTGTCAAAATACCTCAAGATAGAGCCGAAGCAATTTTTAATTATTTTAAATCATTAGAGTTAAAAAAATGTCCTGTTAATAGTTTTGAATATGGTGTTTCATATCAATTTATGATAAATGCTATTACTAAATTAGCTGTATTATCGGATCATGATTTTCAGGTTCTTATTCAATTCCCTCATAGGCAAGGCGAATATAACGACCATCCGTCTATTGCTATGCTTGAGGTACTAGAAGATGACCGAAAGGATGTTTGGGAGCATTCAAAACGTGTTTATGCGGATCATTCAGATATAGCTAGTTTATACAATTTTGATGAGATTGTACGTGGGGTTTCTGTGATACCAAAAAACGCACGTTCGTTTATTCTTGATTCGAACTATAAAGATACAAAATTATCATGGCTTCGCGTTACCTATAATATACGATGCATTGGTGATAAGGTGCAAAATCTCGATTATTACATAACTCATATGTATCAATTTATTCCTTTTTTAGATGAAATGTCTTTTAGACAATTTTTTTATCGTTATCAATTGATATGGGGTACGTCTCATTTAATGTATAGTGATTCCGATTGGGGTATTGTTCAATCTAGAATTGAGCATAATTGTTGGGAGTGTCGGTTAATGCCAACGAAGATGTATTTTAATCATGCATTAACTGGAATGGAAAAGGGTCTTCAGTTGAGGTTGTTTTCATCAAAAACATCAGAAGCCTATGATTATCTGTGTGGTCTTCTGGATACCTATATTTGTTTTCAAAGATACTGTTGTTTTATAGCATGTGCCCGTTAAAAGACGGCTCTTCAAACATATGTTTGAAGAATAGCCTTTAAAACCTCCTGGATATTGCTGGTGCAAACTGATACGATGTTGATAGATATATAGTTGATTTTTATTAAGGACGTGCGTGGTGCGGTCACATTGGCAAAAATGGTTCATAAGCGTGAGTGCGCTTGGTCTTCTTGCCAGTTGTGAATGGTTTAGAACGCCATTGGAAGATCCAACAAAAGATTTCTTTCAATCAGAGGGATTGCCCTATCGTGTGACATTTACACCCGATTTGCCAGCGGTACTTGAAGAATCGTTTAAGCGTGAATCAAAGTTATTCCATCAGGGAATTAACCATGCTTCAACGCAAGGGGCACTTTTAAAACGCGCGCAAAAAGATCAAGAGGTTTTTGAATACATTCTTGAATCAGAGGGGTATTTTGAAGGTCATGTAAACGTTTCAATGGATACGGAGGGTAAAGAATCCCATATCATATTCACAATTCATACGGGACCTCGTTACACAATTGGTGGGCTTACAATTGAAACAGATGTAATAACAAATTTTACGCATAAACAAAGTATCAAATTAAATGAAGATATTGTTGATATTGAAATTGGCAAGCCCGTTGATATTGATAAAATCCATGATGCTAAACAGAAGATTGAAAAATATTTTCTTGAAAATGGTTATCCGTTTGTTGAGTCTAAGTCGCCTCGTGGTATGTTAGACAAAGATAAGAAAGTTATTTACCTTACATTTCCTGTTATTGCAAAGGAAGAGGCAACAATTATTGGGACAAACATTACAGGGCTTTCTGCATTGAATCCAGATTTTATTAAAAATAGAATTACATGGAAAAATGGTGATCTTTATAACGATAAGGTTATTCGCAAGGTACGCAAAAAGCTTCTCCAGACAAATCTTATTTCAAATTTTAATGTAACGGCGTTGTCCCAAGAACAAACAAGTGATCATCTTGAAAAGAACAAGCAAAATGTTGTGATGCACGTAAAGGTTGCTGAGGCGCCGCCGCGTATTTTTGGGGTAGGTGTGCGTTATAATACGTCAGAACGTTTGGGTGGAAAGGTTTTTTGGCATCATAATAATGTGCTGGGGAATGGTGAACATGCGGGTGTTTCTTATCAATCTTCAACACGTGAGCAACGGGCGAAGGCCTCTTTTGATATTCCTGATGTAGGCGGTGCTGAGCATATGTTGTCATTTCAAAATGTATGGCTGCGTGAGAAAACACGTGCCTATAGTGGGCGTACAATTATTGTAGGCAGTTCGTACGAAGTTCCTTTTCATGAATATATTAAAGGGTCGGCTGGTTTATTGCACGAATCGAGTCGTATTTACGCACAAAATATGGTTTTTAATAATCATTTTATTGGGATGCCTTTTGTATTAAAGGTGGATAATACGGATGATTTTCTTGACCCTTCTGAAGGGTTGCGTTTGTTAGGTGAAGTGACGCCTTATTGGCGAAAAAACAGTGCGTCTAAACGAAATCTAACGCGCACGCAAGGAAATATGCAAACGTATCTTCCTTTTAAACAAAATACGTTGGGAGAAGGGAAAGTTGTCCTTGCGACGTATGTTAAGGCAGCAACTCTTTTCGTTAATAATTTTGCCGATGTGCCGCCAACAAAACGTTTTTATGGAGGGGGATCAGGTTCAATTCGTGGTTATGGTTACCAAAAAGTGGGACCTTATGATGCGGATGGTATTCCACTTGGTGGTCGATCAATGACGGAATGGGGTGGAGAGCTTCGTTTGCGCGCAACGGAAACAATTGGTATTGCTGGGTTTTTTGAAGCGGCATCGGTAACGACGAAACGATCACCTGAGTTTGCAACTGAGAACACCCTTTATGGTGCAGGCGCAGGTATTCGTTATTATAGTGGTTTTGGTCCTATTCGTTTGGATGTTGCTGTTCCATTTAAACGCCGAAAGAATGTAAATGGAAAACGAATCGATGCCGATTATCAGTTCTATATTGCCATTGGGCAGGCGTTTTAATGTGATTTTTTACGCAACTGATTGACGTGTGATACCATCGGCGAATTGGAGAGTTGCAAGGCGCCGATAGAGGGCATTTTGTTCGCACAATTCTGCATGTGTCCCAACCCCTTGAATTGTTCCACGATCCATTACAATAATGCGTTCTGAGTGAAGGACGGTTGACAGGCGATGGGCAACGACAAGTGTTGTGCGGGTTGTTGTTAAGTATTTTAGCCCTTCCTGGACGGCATGTTCATTTTCAGCATCTAATGAACTTGTTGCCTCATCCAGCAGTAAAATACGGGGGTTTCGTAGAATTGCACGCGCAATTGCAATGCGTTGTTTTTGTCCGCCTGATAAGCGTATGCCGCGTGTGCCAACTCGTGTATTGATGCCATGGGGTAAACGTTCAATTACATCATCAAGGCGCGCAAGTTGAATAGCTTTCCAAATATCCTTATCGCTTGCATCAGGGCGTCCATATAAAATGTTATCATAAAGGGTTCCACTGAATAAGGCAGGGTCTTGGGGGACAATACTGATGCGATGACGTAAATCGTATAAGGATAAGTCTTTATAGTCGTGTCCATCAATATAGATGGAGCCTTGCTGCGGTTCGTAAAAGCGCATAAGCAGTGATAGGATAGTTGTTTTTCCAGCTCCAGATGGACCGACAATTGCGACTTTCTCGCCAGGGTTTACCGATAAGACAATGTCATTGAGGGCTGGATTTTCAATATTAGATGGATAGGCAAAACTAACATTATGTATGGCGATTGTGCCACGGGCGGGAAGATAGGCAATCTTTTTTGATAGGGATCGTGTAACGGTTGGTTTTACATGAAAGAGTTCAATGAGTCGATCGGCTGCACCAGATGCCCGTTTTAAGTCCGCAAAGACATCACTGAAGGAACCCGCTGAACCTGCAACAAGCAATGCATAAAACATAAAGGCGGATAAGGTTCCTGTTGTCATAAGACTAAGCTGAACGTCACGTATCCCGATCCAAAGGAGGATGCAAATCCCTCCAAAAGCAAGTGCCATCACAAAGCTTGATAAAAGAGAACGTTGCCAAATCCGATTAACAGCGGCAGAGAATGTATCTTTTGTGTATGCATCAAATGTTGTGCGGTCGATATTCTCGTGGGTAAAAGCCTGGCATGTGCGGATATTTGATAATGTTTCTTCTAGAAAACCGCTGAGATCTCCTAAACGATCTTGTGCTGTTTTGGATAAATGGCGCACACGTTGACCGAATCGCATGGCTGGTAAAATAATAAGCGGGACAAGAACAAGGGCGTACGCCGCTAGTTTTGGTGCGGTTATGATCATCATGCCAAGACCACCAATTAGTAAAACACCATTGCGAAGGGCAATTGGAAAGGCTGTCCCAAAAACAATTTGAAGTAAGCTTGTGTCAGTGGTAAGACGCGATACAAGTTCACCCGACCGTGTATATTCATAGTAACTGACATCTAGTGCCAGAAGATGATTGAAAAGATCTTGACGAAGGCTTGCTGTGATGCGTTCACTAAGCCATCCTACATAATAGCAGCGGCAAAAGCTGAAAAATGACAAGACAAGGATAATGGCAAAAATACCACTAAGTGTTGCCAATAGTTGGGTATTGCTTTCAAAGAGAAAACCAGTATCAATCACATGTCTTACAACATAACCTAAAACAAGGACGATACCTCCTGCACCAAGAACGGATAAAAAAGACATAATCACATGCCATCGAAATGGGCGTGCGTATCTGTAAAATAAGGCTAATTTTTTGAGGCTTTTACCAATGGTGTGAGGCGAAGGTGGGCGTTCAATGTCTCTTGCCGCATCGTATGGGCTGTTTTCGCGCATATGGCAAACCTAACGAATAATAAAGAATCGGATTCAGTGGTGGAGCCGAGGGGAATCGAACCCCTGACCTCTACAATGCCATTGTAGCGCTCTACCAACTGAGCTACGACCCCGAATAAAATAGTTATACGTTTTTTGAGACTGTGATGCAAGTATTTCAAGTCGTGCTTGTTATGAAAATGGAATTGACACAAATCTGTCCCTCTTTAGAAGGACAGATTTTGATAAATCTTTCCCTTTCCAGAGGTATAGATTTATAAAACCCACGGTGTATACACAACACCGATGATTTTTAGCAGAAGATAATGTTATCATCCCCCCGTCATCACGAAAAAGCCGAAGGCTTTTGTGGTGATCCAGTGGCTGTTGCGTCAGAAATGCCTGTTACGTCGAAAATGTTTGTTTTTCTGGATATACACACCTGTTACGCAGGTTCGCTATGACGGCAGAATTGCTAAAAATCATCGGTGTTGGGTGTATAGTTTGTTGGCGTATAACGCATTTCTATGGGCTGGAAATAGTGTTTACGTGCTGAATACAGATATTCAAGTAAGTTTATGTCTTCGTTGTGTGGCGGTATTTCTTCGCTTAAGAGTGGAGTGTCATTTGTATCATCAAGAACAGTCATAAAGGATGCGTAGGGGGATGTGCGTATTGGATCAGCGTTATGATGATGTGCTTCATCACGATGCTTTGTTGTTCTTTTATGGTGTGGAGCTTCTATTTGTTTGATTTGTGCCGTTTGAGCGTGATGGGAATGGGGGGGAGTTGGTTTAGTACCTGTAGGTAAGGTATGTGCCGTGTGCTCAGCATGGGTGTGATTGCAATTTTCGTGGTGCTTATGCGTGTGATCTTTTTTAATGGCACCTGTCATTTGTTTGTTTTGAAGGGAGGGCGTAGGACGATACGAATGAATATTAGCGTGGGTGTTTGAATGGATATGGGCAGGTTTTGCTGTTCCTTGGCTATGACAGCAACTTCCTTTATGTTTATGTATTCCGTCAGTCATGCGTGATGGCTGCATTGTTTTGGTGCCATTCATGGATGCTGTGTGATAGACGTGGGCGTTTGCGGATTTTGTTCCTTGGCAGCAACTTCCCCTGTGTTTGTGTGCGGCTGGCGATGTTTTTGTCGGTTGCATTGGTCGTGATGTATTTTGAAATGATAGTGCACGATAGGGGGGTGAGCTTACAGGTGACGTGCTTCTGCTCGAACAACAGCTTCCATTATGTTGATGCGCTGTGCTTTGGGCGTTATTCATGGAAGATGCTGCAAACGTTTGTTTTCTTTTTCTTTTTTTCTTTTGTCTTGTGGCGGGAGGAGGGGGTGTTCCTATCTCCATACAAAACATACTTGAAAAAAAGCCAGTGTTTGCTTCTGTGTCCTCTGATGTGCTTTCTTTTGTTTCTGGTTTTGTTGTGATCTCTCTGTTTTCTTCTTGAGCAACAGATGTGCTTTCACTTGTGCCAGATATAATATCAACGTCACGAATGGGGGCTTCGGTCATTCGCTTTTCAATATCTGATAACATGTTGATTTTGCCTGGTTCAGTCCCGATTGGAATGTGTACTTCAAGACCGATATAATAGTCTCTTTTTCGTATATTATCATGTCTAAATTCGGCTTGCAGTGATATGTAATCATTGAGCGCATAAGTTGACCGTATTTGCTTTCCTTTGATAGAGGCTACACCATCACGTCCTTGATAATAGTAACCACCTGCGTATAAGCGAAGTTTTGGGATGCTAGGTACAGAACGACCAATCTCACCATCAAGCCCTCTTAAGGGGATTTCTTTATTGATGTGTACATAATCTGTTGAGGTTTCAACCCTTTTGAATCGGTCAAGATCGGCTATTTTTGTTTCAGTTGTATATGTTTTCTTTGTGAATGTTTTACTTTCGGGCAGGTATACGTTGCCACGATAATCCCATGTTGTGCTTAAATACTCAGCACCAAAGGTTAGCTGGCTATATTTATTGCCAAGGTTGCTTAATCGACGATCAAAATAACCATAAATACCTGTGATATATCCCATGTCACGATTTAACCAACGATGCCCTAGACCAAAGTTTCCTTCTTGATCTTGGTTTGTGTCTGCCATAAAACGAAAATCAACATAGGTTAATGCATCATGTGTTTGCGTTATTGGGGCAAAAGCACCAATACGACCGAGGTCTCGTTTGTTGCCATATTTAAGGTTTAGGTCAACTTGAGGATGCCATTTTTTTTGTTCTTCCTCTGCTGCCGTGCAACATGTTATGAACATGTGGAAAAAAAGAATGATATATTTATATTTTGTATAGATTCGCATCATTCTATATATTCTGATATAGGGTATTGAAATAGGAATTTATTTTATAGTGTAACATATTAGAAAATGTCATTAATTTCAAGCATGATCGGACTTTCTGTTGTTTAAGTGCCTATACAAGCTGAATGATCCCCGTTTTATAAAAAAACCTTTGCACTTTGGTTTTGATCAAAGCATACTACGGAAAAGTCCACATTCCATTAATGGGATTGGTAAGGGTATGCATAAATAAAAAGGAGACAGAAATGACAGCACCGTTAATGCCAAAGGCAACGGCCGTATGGTTGATTGAAAATACAGCACTTAGTTTTGAGCAAATTTCGAGTTTCTGTCATATTCATATCTTGGAAATCCAGGCGCTTGCTGATAATGAAGGTTCAATTCGTATTGTTGGCTTTGACCCAATCGCATCATCGCAGCTTGATCTTGAAGAAATTCATCGCTGTGAAAAAGATCCTGCGGCACGCCTTTCAATTCGACCAGCGATTAGTGCTGATTCTGTTTTGGGTAAGAAAAAAACACGTTATACACCTGTGTCTAAACGTCAAGATCGCCCTGATGCCATTGCATGGATGATTAAATTTTACCCTGATGTTCCAGAAGTTGCCTTAACGCGTCTTTTGGGGACAACCAAACCAATGGTTCGTGCCGTAAAGACAAAAACACACTGGAATGCAGCGCAAATTAAGCCAAGACATCCTGTTCAATTAGGATTTTGTACACAAGCTGAATTAGATGCTGTTGTTGGTGCCTACGGTCTAAAGCAAGAGTAATAGCCTTTTAATGAATACGAAAAATGAATATGAAACGCGAAAGCTTGTTAAGCGTTTAATGCGTCAGTTTATAGCGCCTTATGTTAGGCGCTTGCTTTTAGCTTTTCTCTTTATGGTACTGGCAGCCCTGGCAACGGCTGCTGTTCCTGCACTTATTAAACCTGTTATTGATGATGTGTTTATTAAGGCAGATGGGCATGTATTGGTATTTGTCTGTATGGGGGTCTTGTTGGCGTTTGGTGTGAAAGGGGCTGCATCATACGCGGAAGCTGTTATCATGACATTTGTTGGACAGCGTATTATTTCCGATATTCAAAACTGTCTTTTTAAACATCTAATGAAGGCTGATCTTGCTTTTTTCCATGCAACGCCAAGCGGTGAGCTTCTTTCACGTTTTACAAACGATGTGAATATGATGCGAAATGCGATGGCCAATACGTTGATTGGTTTAGGTAAAGATTTGCTGACACTCGTTTGTTTGATTATGCTTATGTTTTATCGTGATTTTACATTAACCTGTGTTGCCTTTGTTGTCTTTCCAACGGCAATTTTGCCTATTTTAAAAATTGGTCGCCGTATGCGTAAAGTAACGTTTCATACCCAGGATCAGCAGGCAACGTTAACCAATCAATTAACGCAAGTGTTTCAGGGGATACGTGTTGTTAAAGCCTATGGTATGGAAACGGTTGAGGCGGAACGTATTCAACAACAAATAGATCATGTTTTTGCATTGATTTATAAGTCAACGCGCATTCGATCGGCATCTCATCCAATTGTTGAAACGCTTGGTGGTCTTGCTGTTGTGTCTGTTATTGCCTATGGTGGGTGGCAAGTCATGCATCACACGCGAACGGCTGGTGATCTTATATCATTTATTTTGGCGCTGATTTTGATTTATGAACCTGTTAAACGACTTAGTAATTTAAATGCCAGCTTGCAAGAAGGGTTGGCCGCCGCTTATCGTGTGTTTGAAATTTTGGATATGCCCCCCGCCATTCAAAACAAAGATAAGGCGATTATTTTGCCACGGGTTAAGGGGCATATTGAATTTAAAAATGTTTCGTTTGCTTATCACAATAATAAACGTCTTGTGTTAAATGGTTTGTCGTTTGAGGCGAAAGCAGGGCAAACCATTGCATTGGTCGGTGCAAGTGGTGCTGGCAAATCAACAATTATTAACCTTATTCCACGGTTTTATGACCTTGAAAGTGGTCAAATTTTAATTGATGGACACGATGTGAGAGATGTGTCCTTGCAATCGCTTCGTGAACAAATTGCGTTAGTGAGTCAAGAAATAGCCCTTTTTGATCGTCGTATCTTTGATAATATTGCCTATAGCGAATCTGATGTATCGATGGATGATGTGGTGAAGGCAGCCAAGGCAGCGGCAGCGCATGAATTTATTGAACGTCTGCCAGAGGGGTATCATACGTTCGTTGGTGAGAATGGGGTTAATTTATCAGGTGGGCAACGTCAGCGTATTGCAATTGCCCGTGCGATGTTAAAGAATGCGCCCATATTATTGTTGGATGAAGCAACATCTGCCCTTGATACTGATTCAGAGCGTCAGATTCAAGATGCGCTTGCGCTATTAATGAAGGGGCGAACAACTATTTTAATCGCGCACCGATTATCGACAGTTGTTGATGCCGATTGGATTTATGTACTGGATCATGGGTGTTTGGTGGAGCAGGGACGTCATCAAGATTTGCTTGCCAATAAAGGGGTCTATGCCCGATTATGGAAAAAACAATCAACAACCAAAATGAAAGATACCCACTGATAATGACCCGCGGATTGGTATCCACGGGGTTTTATCTTGAAATGCTGTCTCTCTGGTAAAATGCTTTATTTGAGTCGACGATGCGTGAAATAACTAGTGATCATTGTCATTGTTTGTTACAGGGATCGCTTCACATTTATGGCTTGTGACGTTGCACTTTAATGTTGGTGTCACTGATTGCACTTGACAATTTTGATCTGTTGTGCAGGCGTCTCCTACTTTTGGGTCTGCAAAAACGTTCGATATCATAGAAAAAATAAAGGCTACACATGCGATGCTTTTTAACATAATTTATATCCTCTCATTTTAAAAACTGAATACAGTATGTTTTTTTGTATTCGTAGTGTGATTATAAGTATAATTTATTAACATTGTGTTAATAACATAAACATGCCCATTTTTTGGTTACGCCAGCAAAGCTGGTTTGCCAAGATGGTGAATGTAAGATTTTATGCAGTGCCCACGTTCTTCTTCATGTCTTGCCTGGACTTGACTTGGGCATCTGGATCCGTGGATCAAGCCCGAGTATGACATGTATGTGGTGAGTAGTTACATTTATTGTGATAAACCTGCGGTAAGTGGGCTCGGCTGATACGTTGGCGCACCCAATACATTTAAATTCGTCAATGTTTTAAAGTTGATGGATAATAAAAAGCTGGTATCAGGTTTCAAATCGCGATCGTGGTAACCTGATCGATACACACCCATATTAAAGGCAAAGCATTCATCTTCGTACGTTGCGGCAATAAAGGTTGCAAGGCTTGTTCCTCCATTCTTTTGTTTCAGATTTCGTATCTGTCCAACAGATAGACTCCATGTTTCGGTGAATTTTGAGGATACTTGAAGGTTCAATTGCGAAATATAGTTATTTTTTTGTGTGGCATTCTTATTAAGAAAAACATGGGCGGCATCAATTTTAAAAATTGGTTTTCCAATGCTTGTGCCAAATTCGGAATAACGTACGGTTTTAAAGCTTGGGTTGATGGCCATACGATAACGGTTTGATAGCCACGAGGCAGGCTTTGCCTTGATTCGCATAATCATGTCTGTTTTATTTGTGTCTTCCCCAAGACCATTTCGTACGACATGTTGATTATCCAGACGCCGTGATTGCCCTAAAAAGAGAGCAACCATACGTTGTTTTGAAAAACGAAGTTCGTTTTCAATACCTGTGATTGATCTGGTGCCTGTGTCAACACGGTCAATTCCATCAAAACGATTGGCAGCAAAAAGATTGGTATCGTCCAGCTCAAACGTTTGGGAGTCTTCGTTTGGAATATAGCGATTATTAAGAGTTGTTGGATTGGATACAAGTGTCGTTTGTGGTTTTATAACCCAGTTTGTAAGAGACATCCGTTTTTGGAATGGCCATTGCCAATCAAGGCTTCCTTGGGGAAACACACGTATATGCCGATGTTCAAGCGTTTTACTTTGATTGATTGTTGTCGTATCGGTTGTGGCATAATAGCGACGCATCATGTATACATCACCGCGCGCCTTTGTTTGTGCGGTAATGATTTGCCCGTACGGTAAAACCAAGGGGCGTTGCCATGATACACCATTTGAAAGGCGGTACATGTTGGTGCCTGAGCGCCCTGGGACTGGATAGTCGCGATATAAGGCAAGAACGTCACCTTCAACCGCAAAATCGCCGCCAATGTGAGGGGCATTTGTTTGATAGTGATACATCCCCTTTGGCAAAACGATAGGTGTTGTTTTAGGGGCATCGGTTTGAAAGAAAAGCGATTTCATATCCATGTACGTTGTATCGGTAAAGCGTTGCCAGGTGATGTTTGAACGCAAACTTTTATTATCGCTGATAAAGGGTGATTGGCGAATCAAACGGTACCTTGATAGGTAGGTCGTGTCGCTGGCGCGATTTAAATCCATGCTGAGTCGTTGTTCATCATTAATATCAACACGCGATTGCATAGCAACGTTCCAACGATCCGCACTTGGTTCTCTGGGACCATTCCAAGCTTCTGGATCTTGTTTTGCTTTCTTTGGTAAATTATTTGTTTTCGTATAGCTTCCATTAACCTTAAAAGCACCATCATGGAAACGTTGACGATATTCACCTTTAATGATGCCTGATTGTTTGGTTGTGAGAACAGGTGTTAAGGTGATGTCATTTTGATCTGAAATCACATAATACACAGGAATACCAAAAGTGTAGCCAAGGTCTTGGTTGCTTCCAAATTCAGGTGATAAAATACCCGATTGACGTTTGACGGTGGGGTCAGGATGATAAAAATAGGGCGTGTAGAATATGGGGACTCCTTTTACCTCTAATCGTGCATTTGTATACACAATGGTTTGTTTATCTTTATCATGTGTGATTTTGTCGGCCTTTAACTGCCACATTGGTTTTTTTGTGCTGCATAACGTGCAGGGGGTATAATCTGCCATTTCCATTGTGGATACAATGCCATTTTGACGGTGTCCTGTGGCAGCATGTAGGGTCGTTTTATCTTTTGTAAGGAGTGTTAATGTTTTGATTGTTCCTGTTTTAAAGTCGTGTGATAGTGATAGTTCTTCTGCTTCAATGACATCTTGGTTGATGTCTGTGTAGTGGATTTTACCAGAGGACGAGCTATAGGCAGTAAGCGTACTGTCTTTTGTATTGTATATCAGTTTTGATGCATCAAGTGTTCGTATGCCTTTGCTATTTTCCTGGGTAAGATGAACATGTCCTTCAGCTGTGATCGTGCTGTTTGCTGCATCATATTGGATGCGATCAGCTGTTAAATTCACAGGAATATCGGTAGCCATCACGATGTGTGTGGTCATGATTATGGTTATAGAGCCGAACAGGTAATGATTCATAATTACGCACTTTCTTCCGCATGCATGAGATAACCAATACCTAAAAGCCCTGTGACAACAGGGGGAATCCAGGCGGCGAAAAATGCAGGTAGGCGATCGGCTTGACCAAAAGCCTGAATAATATTATTGAAGAAGTGAATGATAAAGCCACAGATAAGCGCGATGCCAATAAGCCTTCCTGTTGCATAATGACGTGGGTTCGGCAAACAAAAACCAACGGCTAGAACCGCCATAACGCCTAGCAAGACAATCTCAGCCCATAATCGATGCCAATAAACTTCATAGATTAGGGATGACATACCATTTTTTTGTAGTTGCCTAATAAAAGCAGGAATACGCCAAAAGGGCATTTGATGGGGTTGAATTGTGCTGCGCTGAATTTTCTCCAGAGTCAGTGTTGTTGGGCGGTGAAGTTCACTATAAGTTTTAAGAGTGATGCCTTCATTCCATTCACGTGCATTTGTTAGAACCCATTTTCCATCGAGTAATTTGGCGTTGACAGCATCAATACGCTTTAAAAAATGATCATTAAGATCAAATTCATAAAACGTTACCTGTTTGAATGTGCGATCATTTAATGAAAAAGCTTCAGCGTGAAAAATCGTTTTAGAAGTTCCTTCTGTTTCTTTAAGCCAAAAACCTGTAGATGAAATGGATAGACGCTGATGATTACGTTTAAGAACGCGTTCTTCAAGCGTAGCATGCCGTGTATTCATGACAGCGGCTATGGGATTGAGTAAAAAAACGCTGAATGTTCCTATAATAAGGGCCGTTATAAATACGCCAAGGGCAATTTGTCCCCCCGATACGCCTGTAGCGCGTAGTGCTGTGATCTCCTGTACTTGGTTTAGGCGCCATAAGGCAATTAAACTGGCCAAGAAGATGATAAAGGGCAGAAGTTCAAGAATATGTTGAGGAAGGCGTAATAAAGTAAGTTCCAGCACAAAGCCAAGAGTTGCCTCTGAAATTGCCATGACGCGTCTTAAGGTTTCAAGTGCATCGAATAACCCAATAATAACCATGAGTGATAAGGATACAACAAACAACCAAAGCATTATATTTTTTGAAACATATAAATTGGCAGCACTTTTAAGATAGCGAAGCGGCGAGACGGTTGACATAAACTAACGCTCCCATCGTTTGTGTGTGGGGAATGGCTTTCCATAGCATGACCAAAAATCCCGTGATAAATACCAAAAACTACCGCCGATTCCCGCTATCATTAATAGATAAGCGATATAAAGTGATGCTTCAATACGTATGCTTGTTTGAATCAGTCCCATCATAATAAGATGTATAAGTAAAACACTGCCTGCCGCACACACAATTTTCTTGCGATTATAGCGACGTCCCAATTCCCCAGAGAGTAAAATGCCAGCAATTAATAAGGCATCAAGAAGGCATAAAAATGGCAGAAGAATGCGTTGATGGGCTTCGGCTTTAAAACGTCGCTTCATATCATCAAGCATATTTGTATCTGGATTTAACAGTTGTTTGAGTGATTTCTCATACGCTTTTTCGGGGCGTGTTTGTGGGTTTGAAAAGTCTTCGGTTAAATCATAAACAAATTCGTCAAACGAAAAATAGCTGGATGCATGTGTGGTGGGGTTGTATTCTTGCCGTTGTCCTTTTTTAAGGAGAATCAGGATACGTTCACCACTTTTATAAACACGTCCTGTCTCAGCAAGTGTTGTATAAGATGGTAAATTATCTTTTGCGGGTTGAAAAATGAAAACACCATGGAGTTCATCTTCGTCGTTATGTTCACGAATATAAATGGTAAACCCTTTTGTTGTATTGAATGCCCCTTCACGAAGAAGGGCGCTGGAAAGAGAACTTCGCATTAGATGTTGTTGTTCGCGAAATTTTTGAAAAGATGCTGGGACAACAATCATATTAAGGAAACCAAGAAAAAGAAAAAGACCACCAGCAAGCGTGAGAACAGGAAAAGAAAGCCTGAGGTTACTGATGCCAAGTGACCGAAAGGCAGCAAGTTCATGACTAATCATTAAGCGATGAAAGCAAAAAAGGCTGGCAATTGCGAAAGCAATAGGACTAATGATCACAAATAAATCGGGTAGCAGATAAATAACTAATGAAAAATACGCGCCAATTGAGACGCGGTTATTGACAATTAAATCCATAAAACGCAATGATTGCGCGAGCCAAAGCGTAAATATAATCAGAATTGTGAGCATAAAACTTACAAGAAAAAATTTTTTAAATGTATATTGAAAAAGGAGTGTCATCTTAAACGTGGCAAAATCTCAAAAAAGCGTTTATATATCTGATATGTAAATTGTCAAATGGTTTGTGTTAACATCGCGTTAATGTCTTCGCTATCGTTAATCTACTGTATATAAATATATTATATAAGGAAACTTATGTTCATGCCCAAAAAAAATATCGTATCTGTTGCTATTTGTCTGCTATTAACGGCACATATGTCCTTTTCTGCTATTGCGTCTGAGGCTAAGAAGCCAGCCGTTTCGATTGTGGTTGAAGTGAATAACGAACCTATTACCAACGAAGATATTAGAAGGCGCATTGCCTTGATTATGTTGTCCGCGGGGGAGGGTGATCATAAAGTAACGCCTGAAATTATGGATCAAGTTAAAGATGCACTGATTCAGGAGAAGTTACAGCGCTTGATCGCAAAGCAACTTAAAACTGTCGTGAGCCCCGCTGAGGTTGATGATGCGATAAAAGGAATTGCCAAAGAAAATAATATGGGTATTGATGGGCTTAAAACGTTTTTTCAAAGTAAAGGTGTTGATATTGGCACGTTACGTGACCGTGTTGAATCCAATTTGTTGTGGATTCGTTCAGTTCGACAAGCCATTGGTGCGCATACGATGATTTCGGAAGCTGATGTGAATAATGAAAAAAAGAAAATGGAAGAGAATGATAAGAAAGAACAGTTTGAGCTCGCTGAAATTGTCTTATTCATTGATAAGCCTGAAAACCAAAAACACGTAGCGTCTGAAATTAATAGTTTATATAAGCAATTGAAAGAAGGGGCGCCTTTTCCTGCGCTGGCACGAAATTTCTCTCATGCACCGTCAGGGGGACAAGGTGGTTTGGTTGGTTGGTTCACGGAAGATCAAATGCCAGAGGAAGCAAAGAAATTGAAAGTTGGTCAGTATAGTGAACCTGTTTTGCGAAGTGGACGCTATACGATTTATTATGTGAAAGATCACAAAAGCCCAGGTCAGTCCGCTGATAGTGAAGCTAAAATGAGTTATCTTGATGTTAAGATTGAACTTTCTGAGAGCCTAACAGAAGAGGATCAAAATCGTTTAGGACACTTTTTGGAGCAGGCAAAAACAGCAACAGGATGTAGCGTGCTTAAAACACAAGCAACAGAAGCAAATATTCATGTTGATGAAATGAAGGATGTGCCTATTGCAAGTGTTCCTGATGGGATTCGAAAATTATTTGCAGAAACACCCAAAGGAAAGGCGGCGGAGCCTATTCGGTTGAGCGAAACAGACCTTCGTGTGTTTATGTTATGTGAACAAAAAGCACCTGAGAAAAAGAAATTACCATCGGATGAGGAAATTAGGATGATGCTTAAAGAACGACGGGTGCAAGAAATGGCGATTACGCAATTTAATCGTTGGAAGTCACAAGCAACGATTCGGCATAAAGCGCCACGTTAATGAGTTGGGTATGTTTTTTCGATTAACCCCAGGGGGAATGGCCTGGGGTTTTTTGCGATGGTTTTTGCTATAGGCTTTTAGAGATGGCGTTTTTTATCAATGCCGTCGTCATAGCGAGCGTAGCGTAGCTATCCAGAAAAACACACATTTTCGACGTAACAGGCATTTCCAACGCAACAGCCCTGGATCACCACAAAAGCCTCCGGCTTTTTCGTGATGACGAGGGATGATAAAATTATCTTCTGCTGAAAATCATCGGTGTTGGGTATATTTTACCAAAAAAATTATTTTACGGATGACCACACCAGCTTACGCTGGCTCGCCATGACGGAAACTATAGGTTTTGTTCGCCGTAATCTTGAATTGGGTTAATTCGAATTGGGTTAAAAAGGGAATTTCATTCCACCAGGAAGTGCCATTCCGCCTGTTACCTTTGCCATTTCACTCGCTGAATACGCATCGGCTTTTTGTTTTGTATCATGGAACGCTGCCACAATTAAATCTTCCAACATCTCAATTTCTTTTGGATCAGCAAGTGTTGGGTCAATTTTAATATGCTTTAAGTCGCCTTTTGCCGTCATCGTTACCTTAACCATTCCACCACCAGAAGCACCTTCAATGTCAACAGAACTCATTTGATTTTGAATGTCTTCCATTTTCTTTTGCAATTGCTGTGCTTGTTGTAACATTTGGTTAATTCCGCGCATGTTCAGGCTCCATTAAGGTTAAGGTTGAGTGTGGAAATTCTTTTAGGAATTCAGCTAAAAATGGGTTTTCTTTAGCGTGGTGAATTTTTGCTGTGATAGCCGCTTCACGATTTTCAATAAGCGTTGTGCCCGACATGACCGATGTGACATTAATTGTCCATTCAATGTTTGTTAGAGTGTGTAGCATTTTTCGAAGTTGTGTTGGTAATTGCCCAAACCGATTTGTATCAAGATTCATGGTAATTTCACCCACACGATAGGCGGTTACACGTGCTTCATTTTCAAGATGCGTCGCCAATAAAATTTCACGCTTTTCATGTAGAAAATGAACTAAGCCTTCAAACGTATCGGGAATGATAAAAGCATCAGAAGTGGTTTCGGCGATAGTCTTGTCAGAGATGATATCAGCAGAGATAGCCTCAACAAACGTAGGTTTATTAAGTACTGAAACGGTTGTGTCACTTACTTTATTGAGAACGACAGGTGAAGCGCTGTGCATGGATGACGCTGTTTGTGTGTGCTGTCCATCTCCCCCCCCCATTGAACGATTGGATGCCGATTCAATAATTTTTTCAAGAGGCGGCAATGTGCTTAAATGACAAAAACGCACGAAAATCATCTGACAGGCTTGCTTTGGTAGGGGGTTCTTTTGAATCTCCTCATACCCTTTGGAAAGCATTTGCCATGCACGTGCTAATGCGGCGAGTCCAAGCCCTTCAATAAGAGCAAGACCCTGTTCACGATCGGCTTTTGACCAGGTTGCGTCTTCTTTCATTTTTGGCATCGTTTTAAGACACGTCAGCCAATAAATCGATTCAAGTATTTCTTGCAGCAGTAAAAGTGGATCAGCACCATCTAAAAACAATGATTCGCTGAGTGTAAGTAATGTTGCTGCATCACCCTTAAATAATGCCATTAAAAGTGAGAAAATATGGTCACGCGCTGTTGCGCCAAGCATTTCACGTACACGTTCTTCCGTTATGCCATCCCCATTATTTGATAAGGATAATGCAATCGCCTGATCCAGCAGAGAAAGCGCATCACGCATTGAACCATCACCTGCACGGGCAATTAAACCTAAGGCTTCATTTGATGCGGTAATCCCTTCTTGCGCACATAAAGCGGCAAGGTGCGCTAAAATAACAGCAGGTTCAATCCGTTTTAAATCAAATCGCATACAGCGTGATAAAATCGTATCTGGAATTTTGCGAATTTCAGTCGTTGCAAAGATGAATTTGACGTGTGCAGGGGGTTCTTCTAATGTCTTCAACAATGCATTGAATGCGCTTTTTGATAACATATGCACTTCGTCGATGATGAAAATTTTAAAACGACCTTTAACAGCTTTGTAGCGCGCGGATTCAATCACTTCACGAATATCATCAACACCTGTGCGACTTGCTGCGTCCATTTCAATAACGTCTAAATGACGGTCATCTTGTATATCTTTACATGATGCGCATACACCGCATGGATTTGGTGTAATAGAACCATTACCGTCAGCCCCAACACAATTAAGGGCGCGCGCAATAATACGGGCTGTGGTTGTTTTGCCGACACCACGAATGCCATGTAATAAAATAGCATGCGGCAAATGATTTTGATTGATGGCTTCGGTTAGGGTTTTTTGCAACAATTCCTGCCCGACCAAATCATCAAGGCGGGTTGGACGATAACGTCGCGCGAGAACAGTGTATGATTTTTGACTCATCAAAGCCTAATTCAATAAAAGAAAGATATGATTTAATAAAGAAGATCCATCACACGACCCAAACGTTTCTGCTTCAGCTGCTTTCTTCCGAACCTGACTGGATTCACAAATAAGCTTACTCACGCAACAGACCTTCCATTGGCACTATATCAAAGGGGCACGCTTGACACCAGAAAAAACTGTGTATGTAATTACGTTGCATCGTTTACATCTTGCATATTTAAAAGCCGATTCAAATCTTGCTCTTGCTTATTGGTTGTTGATGGAACTGGGGCTATAATTTTAGGCTGCAGACGTGCCAATGCTTCTGCCTCTTGTTGCGTTGTCGCACCTGGGGTTTGATTAGGAATAAGCCTCTGCGCAGGAGGGGGCGATTGTAGTTGTGGTTGCTGCCCAGGTTGTGCGGGTTGTTGGTTCGGCGTCTGATTTTGAAGATATTGCTGTACGCCCTGCTGAACCCCCTGCTGTATGCCTTGTTGGACACCTTTTTGTATTCCTTGCTGAACGCCTTGCATCATCATTTGTGCATTTGGTATGGCTCCCTCTGATGCTTGCGGAATATCGATTTTATGCTTTTGTTGTTGTTCATTAATAAACTGATAAGCCTGCTTTGGAAGAAGATTTACGATAATATCACTTCCTTTATAAATAAGGGGTGCAAAGCGATTCGTTTGCATATCAACAGGATGTTTTTGACGTGGTACGAAACAGCTGATTAATGTTTCTAAGATACATAAAATAACAACACCGCGCCCAATACCGAATAAAAAGCCAAGGGATCGATCAATTCCCCCGAGCATACTTTGTTTAATTACCCCAGATAAGACATGGCTAATCATGCTGAAGAGAATTAAGAAAATGAGAAACAAGCCAATAGCTGCTGCAATATCGGCCATCATTGCACTTTGAATATAGCGTCTTGCGATCACTTGTACAAATGGCATGCAAACAAGCGTGAGCGAGGCACCGCCAATCCACGAAACAAGTCCCAAGACTTCGCGCGTTAACCCACGCACAAGTCCCATAAGTGCGGAGAGCAAAGGAAGCGTAATAACAACAATATCGAGTAATGTCATAGCAAAAGAACCTATAATTTTTCGTTATTTATATTGATAATATTATCTGAAGACGCTGGTGTTTCTGAATGATTACCGCCTTTTGCAGGACGAAAGCCTTGCGCGATTACATAAAGCTCTGAAGATTCTTG
Source organism: Alphaproteobacteria bacterium (assembly GCA_947488275.1). GTDB lineage: Bacteria > Pseudomonadota > Alphaproteobacteria > Paracaedibacterales > CAIOTO01 > CAIOTO01. The sequence goes on from CANKZX010000003.1 coordinate 55,785, forward strand.
GCGACTTGATAGCGGCTTAAAATGGGTTACTTTTGCAAATGATTGCTTTAACTGCGTGAGCAAATCTTTTTCTGTTCCACCGCGTAAGACTTTTGCAATAAAGCTGCCGCCTGGTCGTAATAAATGGAATGAAAAATGATAAACACTTTCTAATAAAAGCATCAATCGAATATGATCAACGTCCGTCATGCCGCATGCACTAGCTGCCATATCGCTCAAGATAACATCTGCTTTTTCACCAGCAAACGTATTCATAATTTGATGGTGAATCGATTCATCATTAAAGTCACCTTTCAACAAAGTAACGTCTGTTATGGGAATCATATCTTGTAGATCAACACCAACAACAAAGCCGTTTTGACCAACAATTGTTTTTGCGACTTGGCACCAACCACCAGGTGCTGCGCCTAAATCAAGAATACGACATCCTTTTTTAATGAACTTGTATTTATCATTAATTTCGATGAGCTTATACGCCGCCCGTGAGCGATAGCCATCTTTCCGCGCCTTTGCCACGTAAGGATCGTTCAGCTGACGGAGTAACCACTGACGCGATGATGCCGTCCGTTTCTTTTTGCTATCAAGTTTTTGAATTTTTTCAGTTTTTTTAAAAGTTGCCATTGCAATTCATAGGGTTAAAGTATCAAAAAAAGGTAGTGTAATATACTTAGCACCGATGACTTTTAGCAATTCTGCCGTCATAGCGAACCTGCGCAGCAGGTGTGGCTATCCAGAAAAACAAACATTTTCGACGTAACAGGCATTTCCACAATAACAGCCGCTGGATCACCACAAAAGCCTTCGGCTTTTTCGTGATGACGAGGGATGATAAAATTATCTTCTGCTGAAAACCATCGGTGTTGGGTATATATCACCGAAAATATCACACCTTATGCAAAATGAACAGGTTTCATTGTTTTTTTTCAGAAAATAAGCTAAATATAAGTAGAAAATAGAAAACTCTATCTGCATTTTAACGTTGGAACATTAACTTATGAAAAAAAATATCATTACATGTATTCAATTATGTCTTTTAACAACCGTGTTTTATAATAGTATTTATGCGTCAGATGGGGGAGGCGCCGATAGCGCTATCTCTGAAAAATCAATTGATGAGAAAATCAAGGAAACGGATGAGCAAATTCGTAAAAAGGAGCAATTGCTTCAATCAAATGGATCCGATATACAAAAGTTGGTCGATCAATATAATGCGCTTATTCAAGAACGTGCAACCAAGGCTGATGCAAAAATCATGGAACCAACAGAGCAACGTACTGAAGATGCTATTATTGAACGTTTAAAAACCCATGAAAATCGTATTGATATACTTGAAAAAGAAGTGGCAACACTCAAAGCGCTTGTTCAGAAAATAGTGCCATCAACCGCTGTGCCTGAAGAAAAAAAGGAAGAGCCTATTTCTGATCAAAAAGCATCCGCGGCACAACCCGATATTAAAACGATTGATTTAACTACTTCTGCGCCAAAAGCTGTATCAGATACGCCCCCTGTTTCAACAACACATATAGCGGATACAAAAGCAACCGAAGAGGCATTAAAATCACCGATTATTCCATCAATCAATACAAAAAGTCCTGCTTTAGCGCAGTACAATCAAGCAATGGCTTTGATTAATGAAGGAACGGTTGATGCATACACAAAAGCGACAAAAGCTTTTGAATTTATTATTCAGTCATACCCTGATGATGAATATGCCAATAAAAGTTACCTGCATGCAGGGGATGCATATGCTAATGTTGGAAAATTAGATGACGCAAAACGATGCTATAAAGCGGCAATTACGAAATTATTGCCTGCGCACAGTATCATTAGTGCGCGTTTGGGGCTTGCCGATGTTTATGTGAAGCAGGCTGATAAAGAAAAAGCAGCAGAACAAATAAAAATGTTGAAACGTGAGAAATTCACGGAAGATCAACGCAATCGTTTTGATCGCATTAAACACGCATTAATGGGGTGAAAATCACTTTATGCCACGATAGCCTTTATTCACAACCATCTTTGGTGATGGATTTTTTTTCAGGGTGAATCGTTGCTTCTACGTGTTTTGCACCATCTTTTGAAGTGAAGATCTCATAGCGATCATGTTCCATATCGAATGTGCCTTCATCACCTTTAACGTGATTTTTTCCTGCTGTAATTGTAACCGTTCCATAGCAATGAATTACTTTATTTTGCATGATGCATCGATCAGCCGTCATTGTGCGATCAGGAAATGTGACGCGAACATGCTCAACAGCTTCGACCCATTCAATATCATTACTGAATGTATTATTGGAGGGAGTGCTTTTTATGTCATTCGAACTGTTTGAGGTGTCATTCATTTTTGCACGAATTATTTTTGCTTCTAATTTTTTAGTTACTTCATTTGTGTTAAAAATGGTAGTTGCCATGCCATCACCACCTTCAGCAGTGGTGATGCCTTTGGTTGTGTCATAACGCATAATGGCGCCACGAATAACCATCGTGCCATCGGCATAAAGGAGAGTGAGGGTAAAGCCAACAAAAAATAAGGTATAAATAAAAGAACGTAATAAATTCATAAGATCCTAAAGCCAAAACACACGATGTTCAATGGCACCAGATTCCACAAGTCCACACAGCGTTTAATCAATCTGACCATTCAATGTGTGCGAATGATAAGTTCTGGGTTCCCTAAAAATACCAATTGATTGTCGCCTTCTGTTCGGAAGCCATGGGCTTTTATGTGTGCCTGTTTGTTGGAGCCCTCAATTGGTGCATCATTTTTAGCAGAGCCATTGTCTATATTTATGGTCGCTTGTGTTGTTCTTAATGTCAAGCCGTTTGCGTGAGTTAATTGCACATCACCTGATAATTCCATCATTTTAGAATTTTTATCAAAGATGCCTTGTTTGGCATCGACGTTTAATGTTTCACCTTTTTTTAAATCAATTGCCATATGGAGCGTATCAAAAACAACTTCTTTCTTTGAAATTTCTGTGCCGCGTTTTGATTGAATTTGAAACGGTTGTCCCTTTACATCATGTCCATTATAGCGAAGGGCTGACGCATGATTGAGGTCGAGTAACGCATATGCGTCAATAACAATGGCTTTGCGAAAACCAATGCCAATAAATACGATGGCAAGTAAGCTAACACCAAAAAAAGGAAAAATAAATTTTAAATTATGTTTAATGCGAAGACGATTTTTCATGAGTGGCTGATCTATTTTTTTGTGATTTAATACCATCATAATAGGGCGTCTCTTAATAAATAATTAATAAATCGAACAATATTAAATTCTTACATTATTGAGCCCCGTAATGCAACATTTGTTTTTATGTAGAATATTTTGGTGCGTATCATAAAAGAATACAATCAGAAACTTAATTTATCAAAGGGAACACTAATGCTGAAGAGGACTTTTGTTTTTTGAAGCGCGTTCTAAAATATCATTAATTAGATGATCTGAAAGTCTGTATCCATTCTTTTTTAAATTACTTAAGCATTCTTCCAAATTAAATAAATAGCCTAAATAAAACCCTTTCAATAATAATCCAGCTGTTCCGATGACGGGTAAAAAAAGATTTTGTGCTATGGATCGTCCACGTTTTTCATCAATTAATAAGACAGCATTATATTCTGCCGCAAGTAAAATCGATGTTTTTTCACCAAAATCTAAAACCTCAATTTTTTTTTCAATACATATATTCGGTTTAGGTGTTTTAATATGAATGAAATTATTTTCTATTGCTGTTTTAATTGTTTTTGCCCCTGGAAATTCTTCATTATAAAGACATTCATCACGAACTGTGTCTGAGATAAAAACGTCTTTGAATATAAAATATAATAAGTCAAGCTGATTTATTTTTGCAAGTGCAATCAAGGGATCTGCATCGCAAACAACAATTTTATCTATCACAGAGTTAATTCAGCATTAAGTTCACTTGGATCATAATTAACTATCGTCGTATTCGTGCATGTTGTCAATGTCATCATCTCTTCTAATGATACATTAATAATTTTGGCTGCTTGACGTAGTGTTATCTTCTGTTCTGAAAGCATATTAAGCACAAGAGATTTGGTAATCCCAAGTTTAACGAGCTCCTCCGTAAAGGGGACAGCTATGAAAACAGGGTGTCCGTGTTTTGTGATAATTGATAAATGTCCTTGTTCAGCATCACGGATAAGATCACCTGTTCGCGTACGTAATTCTCTGACATTAAAAACGTCCATTATTTTCTCTCATGTGCTACCAATTGATAGCACATTGTATCATGCATCTACCTAACTGTAAAGATGACGTTGATATTTTCTTAGTCTAGAGGCACAATCAGAAACTTAATTTATCAAAGGGAACACTAATGCTGAAGAGAATTTTTGCAGCCGTTTTCCCTTCTCGCTGTTTAATAAATGTTGTATCCACTTTAACATACTTCATCACATCTGCTTGAAAACCAAAACTGGGACCCTTTATTAATTTTGATTCGGTATTACGATCATACGAATAGCCGCCGAATAATTTGATTTGACTGAGATATGGTAGGGTTATGGCAAATTTTGTATCGCTACTTAGTCCAGATCGTTTTAATGGCATTTCATAGTGTTTGTTTTCTTTGAAATAGGTCGTGCTTACCTTTGTTTGCTCGGTTGACATCTCTGTTGCAAATCCAGACCCAGCTTTTTTAAAAGGAATATGTTCATTTCGGAATGTATCAACTTTTGTATGAATAACACGATCACCTGTTTGATAGCCTAAAAGTTTCGTAATTTTATCAAATGTGTTGTTTAAGAAATTTGACGGTGTAGACGTTAACTGTTTTTCAGGATAATCATGCTTGATATTAAATAATAAGCGATTGTCAATTGGATTCGTTGTATGGGATGGCGATGAAATAGGGGAGGCAATAGCTATGCAATAGCCAGCACAAAACATAAAGAAAATAACTCTGTGCGTTACAGATATCATGCGGGTTATGTCTTTAAATAGGTGTCTCTATTGTAAGTATGCTATCAACATTGTGTTAATAATAGATAAATTTTCAGTTTTTTGTGGATTTTATACCCAACACCGATGATTCCCAGCAGAAGATAATTTTATCACTCCTCGTCACGAAAAAGCCGAAGGCTTTTGTGGTGATCTAGGGCTGTTGCATCAGAATTGCTAAAAATCATCGGTGCTGAGTATATCAGCTTACTTAGTTAATGGATTTTTTTTTGAAAAGAATGTACGAATGCCATCTGAGCCAGTTTTGCTAAATAAACGTTTATAAAAAGCTATGCGTTCATTACGGATATTTTGCGAGAATGTATGATCGTGTGCGTTGATCATGACACGTTTAATTGCGCTGGTTGCATCCCCTAAATGTCCTGCAATTTTCTGTGCAAGGGTTAGCGTTTCATCAAAGCAGGTGCCCTTTGAAAAGACATAATTGACGAGTCCCCATTCGTATGCTTTATTCGCATGAACGGGATCACCTGTAAATAATAATTCAGCTGCGCGCGATGCTCCAATGCGCTGGTGTATGCGCTGCGTGCCTCCACCACCAGGCAATAAGCCGAGTTTTACTTCAGGAAAAGCAAATTGGGCATTATCGCTTGCGGTGATAAGATCGCACATAAGCGCAAGTTCAAGGCCGCCGCCAAAGCAGGTTCCCATAACACAGGCGATAACTGGCTTTTGAACCGTACTCAAGTATTGCCAATTATTTATGAAATCTGGTTTGTGTGGAGTCTCATTCAGTAATTCCGTTAGATCAGCACCTGCACAAAATACTTTTGCGTACGATGTGATGATAATTACATGAATCGTTTGGTTCCATTCAAAATGAGAAAGTGCTGCATTTAATTCTTGAATAAAAGCAATCGATAAAAGATTCAAGTCGCCATTTTTTAGTACAATAACACCAACAGCACCATGGATGTGTGTTTGAATCTTCATGCGCGTAAATACCTAATAATAATGAACAAGATCAAAATTGCGATTAAATAAGCATTTTTGTCTCAAACATAATATATTCGTCTTTTACAACTGATACGTTGATACCAACCATGAGCGATTTTGCCAGTTTTCCTAAATAACATGGTAAAATATTACGCGCATTATGGACTTGACTTTGATGGTTTTCTAACGATTCACCGTAACCAGGTCTTAGGTGTATAGGGGATCCTTTTGCGGTTAAACGCAGTGAATCACCTGCGAAAACAACATCGACGGTTCCTCCGCGTGTAAGGCTTTCAATTAAAATATAGGTAAGTCCCAATAGTAAACGGGCGCCACCACCATCTGCGC
>CANKZX010000004.1 GCA_947488275.1 Alphaproteobacteria bacterium
ATGGATGAATGGCTGTATGTGATGAAACACGAAAAAGTGCCCGAGAATTATCATTCTCCCTACATGCAGCAAGTATCGGATAAGCTGAGGATTCTTCGCATGACGGAGAAAGAACGCAGTGCCTATACGTTCTACATGAAGAAAGTCTACAATGACCGTGACGAGTTAGAAGCCGCCATTATGAAGGGGGAGGCTAAAGGATTGGCGAAGGGAAAAGCCGAAGGGAGAGCTGAAGGATTAGCCGAGGGGAAAGCGGAAGGCCTTGCCGAAGGTGAATTGCAAGCTAAGCGAGCGATTGCTATTGAGATGCTAAAAGACAATGAATCTGATGATAAAATCTTAAAATACTCAAAACTTACACATGAAGATCTCGTGTATTTAAAAAAACAGATCAACGTTTAAAAAAGATTTTGTCTAAAACACATTGAATCTCTTCAACAACAAAAATAAACCTTCCAAATGCATCACATTTCACTTGCGTACGTGATCAGTATTTTATAAAATTTAACACTGAAAATCGATTTTCTAACAACATTTTTTGAATTATACCTTAAAAATCAATAAATTGATTTACGGTGGATATATAAATCAACAAAGGGATGTTTTAGAAATCCGAAGAGGCATGGCTTGAGGATAAAAACCACACGTCTTCGAAGCGATTAACCCAACGCTTGAAAATTAATGGGTATGACATTTATCGTGGTGAGTAATTAAACATATGGAAAAAATTCCGATGACAAATAGCGGATTTAAGAATCTGCAAGATGAACTGCATCATTTAAAGGCGACTGAACGCCCTAATGTGATCAAAGCGATTGCTGACGCCCGTGAACACGGTGACTTATCAGAAAATGCCGAATATCACGCAGCAAAAGAAAAGCAAAGCTTTATTGAGGGGCGCATTGCCGAACTTGAAGATAAGGTGAGCCGCGCAGAAGTGATTGATTTATCAAAAATTTCAGGCAGCGATATTAAATTTGGCGCAACAATTCGCCTAATTGATGACGATACGGATGAAGAGCATACCTATCAAATTGTTGGTAGTGATGAATCGGATGTAAAAAAAGGGCTCCTTTCCATTACGTCACCGCTTGCACGCGCGCTTATTGGTAAAAAAGCCAATGACAGTGTCGAAGTTATCACACCAAATGGCGGAAAAGCCTACACCATTCAAGAGGTTCGTTACGGATAATGACAACAACGCTGAAAACAGAAATAGAGTCTTCGCTTGATCGTGATACTGACGACCTTCGGAATCAATCCTTCCAAACAAGGCGCGCTACTGTATCAGCGTTAGAAGATATTTTATACAAACCGCACCCTGTTCTTGACCATGGATTCGTGCGTGTGGTTGATTATATGGGCGACGATAGCGCCATTGTTCAAGCTGCACGTGTATCCTACGGTAAAGGCACAAAACAAGTCAGTGAAGACCGTGGTCTCATCCGTTATTTAATGCGCCATTGGCATTCAACCCCTTTTGAAATGTGTGAAATCAAGCTTCATGTCAAACTGCCGATGTTTGTCGCACGTCAATGGATTCGCCATCGCACTGCTAATGTTAATGAATATTCAGCACGTTATTCAATTTTGGATAAAGAATTCTATGTCCCCTCACCTGATCATTTATCCGCGCAATCCTTATCAAATCGCCAGGGACGTGCAGGAAACCTAGAAGGTGAACATGCCCAAAAAGTTCTTGAGATACTTAAAACAGATGCAACACGCAACTATGATAATTACATATGGATGTTGAATGAGAATGAAACATTTGGTGATCATCCAGGACTTGCCCGTGAACTTGCCCGCATGAACTTGCCTGTGAATTTCTATACTCAGTGGTATTGGAAAGTTGATTTGCACAATCTAATGCACTTCTTACGTTTACGTGCAGACCCGCATGCACAATATGAAATACGCGCTTATGCTGATGTCATTATTAATATCATGAAAGCTTGGGTTCCCCTAACATTTGACGCATTCGACGAATACCGTTTAGGCGCCGTACAACTATCTGCCACAGCTACCAAGCTGTTAAAACGACGTCTTGCTGGTGACATTATTACGTTTGAAGAAAGTAATCTTTCAAAGCGTGAATGGGTTGAATTATGCGCGATTTTTGATGTTTCTCAATAACATCAGCAATCCATAACAGAGGATATTATGGAGCAAAAGACAGTGCTTAAAAAACCTGATTGGATTCGTGTAAAAGCACCTGTTTCAAAAGAATATCATGAGACAGCATCTTTGATGCGATCACTCAAACTCAAAACAGTTTGCGAAGAAGCTGCCTGCCCTAACGTTGGTGAGTGTTGGTCAAAGAAACATGCAACATTCATGATTTTAGGGGATATATGCACGCGTGCATGTGCATTTTGTAATGTCAAAACAGGACGCCCTGATCTTTTAGATCCACATGAGCCTGAACGCGTTGCACAAGGTGTTGCGGAACTTGGACTCAGTCATGTTGTTATCACATCCGTTGATCGCGATGATCTTGACGATGGTGGTGCGCATCATTTTGCCGACGTGATCACCCATATTCGAAAACGATCTCCTGGTACAACGATTGAAATTCTAACACCTGATTTCCTACGTAAAGAAGGCGCACTTGACATTGTTGTTGCTGCCAGACCTGATGTTTATAATCATAATCTTGAAACGGTGCCACGTTTGTATCCAACCGTCCGCCCTGGTGCACGTTATTTCCATTCATTACGCTTACTTGACCGTGTCAAACAGCTTGATCCAACAATCTTTACTAAATCAGGAATTATGGTTGGTCTTGGCGAAACACGTGCAGAGGTTCATCAAGTCATGGATGATTTACGTGCTGCCAACGTTGACTTTATGACTATTGGGCAATATTTACAACCAACCCCCAAACATCACGATGTTATTGATTTTATCACCCCCAATCAATTTGATGATTACGCAAAAATGGGACGCGGAAAAGGATTCTTACTGATTGCCGCAAGCCCACTTACACGGTCATCATACCATGCAGGTGATGATTTTACTCGCCTACAAGCGGCTCGATTAGCGATACAGCCTCATGCAACGGCATCAAAAATAGGAATTTCTGGTGCCCATACATAAAGAAAATCGTATCGTTCCCTATAAACCAGACCAAATATATCAACTAGTTTTAGATGTTGATCGTTATCCTGATTTCTTGCCATGGGTGCAATCAGCCCACGTTTATGATCGTGCAGAAACAATGTTTAATGCAGACCTTACAGTTGGATCATCCGTGATTAACCAAAGCTATTCATCAAAGATTACGTTTGGTGCGGTAGCAGATTCACTCCAAACGTATCGAATTGATGTGAAGCATACAAAAGGACCTTTTCATCATCTGCACAACTATTGGATTTTCAAACCTTATAGCAACGTCAACACATCCCTAGACAGTTCACCAACTCATACTGAAATTGAATTTTTTCTTGATTTTGAAATCAGCAATCCCTTTTTAAAACCACTACTACAACCCTTTTTAAATCAAGCTGTCCACCTTATGGTTGATGCCTTTGAAAAACGCGCACATGCCCTATTCACATAGAGTGACTCTATATATTATTATATTATTTTGAAATACAGGCACCACTAAGATCCGCGTTAATCTGGCATTTTTGATTGGATGGGCAAACAGTACCACCACTATCCGCGCACGTCTTTACAAGACCATCAACACATGCGCCCTCTTTTGTTATGACATCAATACGGCACACCTTTGTGCCGATACATGTAGGACCACCTGATTCAGCACACGTTTTAAAAACGCAGATTCCGCTTAAATCTGGATTAATTTTACATTTCTGATTATCAGCACATCGCGCACCATTTGGATCAGCACATGTTTTTGTTGTATCTGCCACACATTTACCAATTTTTGTACTCACATCAAACCTACAAACATCGGCACCTTTGCAAATTGGCCCACCTGCATCCGCACATGTTTTTAAATAACATTCCCCATTCACGCACTTTCGATCAGAAGAACATTTATTATCCTTACATTTATAAATCTCACATTTTCCATTATTGCACCGCTCATTATCCGCACATGACTTCCCACCATTTGCACAATTTAATGGTTGACATGATGAATTCAAACAAGGCTGATTTGCCAAACAAACACCATTTGTCTGCCCACTAACACACGCAAATCCTGCATCACATGACTTACTCCCTGTGCCAACACATGCGACTACACAAGAACCATTCACACATGACGATTTATCACTTGGGCAAATTGGCCCCCCTGCATCTGCACACGTTTTCAAATAACACGTACTATGATGCCCCTTCCGTTTCACACATTTACGACCTGCGTGGCACTTATTATGGTTAGATCCATGACAGCGAATAGCCTCACATTTTCCTTTTTCACACGCCTCATTATCCGCACATAAAGCACCGCCATTTGAACAATTCGGTGATTCACAATATGAATTAGGGCATGGCTGACCCGCAACACATGCCATAGACGTTATTGAATTTGTGCATATAAAACCATTTGCACATGGACTGCTATTGACACCCAAACACGATGGTTTGCAAACCCCTTTTACACACGATGACTTGTCCGATGGACATTTTGGTCCATCCGCGTCATCACATGTTTTTGGCACACATTTAGAGTTCTCGCACTTAGAATGCTTATCACATTCGGGTGTTTTCTTACCTGGAATATGATCAGAACACGTCAATTCCACACAAGAATAATTAGCACATTTACGATTGATCGCGCACACCGAATTACTTTTACAAGACCAGGCCGCATTCGCATAAAACAAGATCATTAAAGTCATTACGAAATTCATTAATTTCATCATATGTTTCTCGCAAGACTTAATCGCACATTTCATCATCTTTTGCTCTTATTTTGTGTTTACTAGCGTTGCATTGCCAAGCACCACTGGTTTTGATAGTTGTTTTGCCAATTCTTCCAATCGATTTGCCATTTGAACTGAACTTTGCGCAGATTTCGCATTATTCGCTTGAATAACGACCGCTTCATCTTGCAACATCTGGGCAACTTGCTTCGTCAATTGATCTGAAACTTGCTTTGACTGCTGTGACATTTGCGCTGTTTGTTGACCAACTTGCTGGTTAAGCTGCTGGTAAACTTGTTGCACAATAGCCTGCTGTTGTTCGGGTTGCAACACAATGGGAGCAGCTTCTGAAGCAACGACCGTTACTGTCGGAGCAGCTGTATTACCCGTCGTTGTACTACTAACTGTCGTACTACTGCTTTTCGTTGCTGTACTGCCACTACTTATCTCACTGCTCGTTGTACTGCTTCCTGCCGTACCACCCGTTACACTGCTACTCGTCGTAGGACTTCCAGATGGTATCACTGTGCACGTTGCTCCATCACAAGACTGACCTGCCACACACAACGCACCAGACACACCTGTGCATTGCGTCCCTGCACCACATGCTGTTCCGCCATTCGCACATGTCAGTAACTTACAAATCGCCGTATCACAGAATATACCATCAACACACCGTGTATTCGTCGTAGAACTAAAACACCCCTGCCCTGACGGACATGCTGTTCCACCATTTGCACAGGTTAATAGTTTACAAGCTGCCGTACTGGAACACGATGCATCATTTACTGAACACACTTTACCCGTTGTCGTGTTTGAGCAAATATAACCAGATGCACAGAGATCACCACCATTCGCACACGTAGAAGCTGAACAAGTACCATCTGTTTGGCATATTGGTTTAGCCGAATCACAAGGCTTACCACCATTAATACAGTTAGCTGTTTTACAGACTGCCGTTCCAAGTGTTGCGCAGGGTTGCCCAGCTTCACATTTTTTACCTTCAGCCGTTGCACAAATCTGACCCGTTGAACATTTCTTTGCCGAATCATTCATACACGTTGATGGTAAACAGATTGCGCTACTTACACAACTTGCATCATTCAATGCACACAAACCACCTGTTGACGGATTTGTGCAGATTGATGACGGTGAAGCACACAATGCCCCACCATTTGCACAGGTTAATCCTTTACAATATGCCTTATCACAAAATTTACCTGCCACGCATGCTTTATCTGTAACAGGATCCGTACATTGCTGCGTTGATTGACACATAATCGCTGATCCACCAACAGTTACTGACCCACCATTCGCACAGGTTGATGTCGTACAAATTGCCGTACTTGCACATTTTGCATCACCTAAGGCACATAATCCACCTGTCGTAGGATCAACACATGCCTGACCAGCCGCACACGTTGTCCCCCCATTTACACAGGTCAGTTTTTGGCACGTTGCTCCATCACATTGTTTACCAAATGTACACTTACCATACGTACCAAGCGTAGTCGTTGATGCGTTTACACATGTCATACTGGCATTACAAAGCTTTGTCGAATCATTAGCACACGTAAGTGGCTTACACACTGCACCACTTGCACAACTTGCATCACCAAGTGCACACAATACCCCTGTTGTTGAATCAACGCAACTTTCAGTTGCACTACATAGTGCACCCCCATTTGCGCACGTTAATGTTTGACATGTCGCACTATCACAAACCTTACCAGCTGTACATAATGCATATGAACCTGAAGCACCCGCTTTCGGATTAACACAGCTTTGACCTGTCGCACACGTACTGCCGCCATTTGCACACGTTTTTGGTTTACAAACCGCTGTATTCGCACAGCTTTGACCCGCCACACATGCAGCACCTGTCAATGGGTCTGAACACATACTATCCGCACTACACGTCGTACCACCGTTCGCACATGTCAGTGTTTGACAAATCGCATTATCACACTGCGCCCCAGCCACACATGCTGAGAACATGGAAGAAACCGTTGATGATGTTCCACTTGACATGCTTGACGTACTGGTACTTGTACTAGATGTACTCGTACTTGTTGACGTAAAAGGAGAAGGTTTCACACACGTCTGCCCCGCCGTACACACCGTTCCACCATTTGCACAAGTGAGTGGTTTGCAAACCGCTGTACTTGCACAACTCTGCCCTGGCAAACAGACACTCCCTTTTACAGGATCAACACATGTATTGCCAGCCGCACATGCCGCACCACCATTCGCACACGTTAACACCTGACACGTTGCACCGTCACATAAAGCACCTGCCGCACATAATGTATATGAACCCGTCGATGTCGTACTTGGTTTAACACAGCTTTGCCCTGTTGGACACGTTGCCCCACCTGTTGCACAACTTAATGGCTTACACATCGCTGTTGTTGCACAAGGTTGCCCTGCAGCGCATGTACTTCCCGTCGTAGGATCAACACACACTTGTCCTGTCGCACATGCTGTACCACCATTTACACATGTCAATGTCTGGCAAACCGCATTATCACACACTTTACCAGCAACGCATCCAATGAATGCCCCTGATTGCGTCACATTTGGCATCGCACATGTTTGACCAGCGGCACACGTTGCCCCCCCATTTGCACATGTTTTCGTTTTACAAACTGCCGTACCCATTTTTGCACAATCTTGCCCTGACACACATGTATTCCCCGTCGTAGGATCCGCACAAATACTGCTTGTTGCGCATGCTTTTGTTGTATCATTCATACACGTTGCCACTTTACAGGTTGCAGCCGCTGCACACGATGTATCACCCAGTGGACATAAGAGACCTGTCGATGAATTCGTACATATTTGCCCTGCCGCACATGTTGCGCCTCCATTTGCACATGTCAATGTTTGACACGTTGCCCCATCACATAAAGCACCTGCGGCGCATAATGCATATGAACCTGAAGCACCAGCTTTAGGGTTAACACAACTCTGACCGCTCGCGCACGCTGCACCACCATTCGCACACGTAGATGGTTTACAGATCGCCGTACTATTTGTCACACATGTTTGACCTGCTGCACACAAATTACCTGTTGTTGGATCCGCGCAAATATTACCCGTTGAACATGCTTTTGTTGCATCATTCATACATGTTGCCACTTTACAAGTTGCCGTCGCTGCACATGAAGCATCGCCTAATGGACACACCTTTCCTGTTGATGAATTCGTACATATTTGCCCAGTACCACATACCGTTCCACCATTTGCACACGTCAATGTTTGACACATTGCACCATCACACAACGCACCAGCAGCACATGTAGAGAATATATTGGGATTCGTTGCACTTACATTCGCACAACTCTGACCAGACGCACATGTTGCCCCCCCATTCGCACAGGTTTTTGGCTTACAAATCGCTGTTCCAAGCGTTGCGCAATCTTGCCCTGATACACACGTATTCCCCGTCGCAGGATCCGCACACAAACTATCAGCTGAACACGCTTTTGTAAGATCATTCATACAACTCGAAGGACGGCACACGGCTGCATTCGCACACGTTGAATCACCAATGGCACATGTCAATCCATTCGTACCATTTGTACAAGACTGACCTGTTGGACAAACTGTTCCGCCATCTGCACACGTTAACTTTTTACATAATGCCCCATCACATGGAGAACCAGGTATACACGCCGCATACGTTGTGAGTGCCGTTGTTCCACTAGGCGTCCCCGTTGGTACAACAGCTTTTACACATGTTTCACCCGTACCACACGTCACACCACCATTTGCACACGTTTTTACCTGACACATCGCTGTATTAGAACACGTTGCATCCCCAAGCGGGCAAGTGCTCCCCGTCGTTGGGTTAATACATGTTTGTGTTGTTGCATCACATGCTGTACCACCATTCGCACAGGTTAATGCTTTACAGACAGCACCGTCACATTGGGTGCCATCTTTACATTTTACATAGGATCCTGTTGTTGTGCCACTTTGCACACAATCTTGACCTACACCACATGCCGTTCCACCATTCGCACACGTTAATGGCTTACAAATCGCTGCGTCAGAACATGTCGCATCACCAACGGGACATACTTTGCCTGTCGTTCCATTCACACATGCTTGCCCTGTCGCACATACTGCACCACCATTTGCACATGTTAACGCTTTACACTGCGCAGTGTCAGCACCTGTTTGCCCCGACACCCAGGCTTGGAAGGTTCCTGTAACCGTTCCAGGTTTCACACACGTTTGACCTGTTGTGCAGGCTGTACCGCCATTCGCACACGTTTTTGCCTTACAGACAGCCGTCCCATCTTTTGCACAAGCAGCACCAGCAGCACACGCAATACCCGTTGTTGGATCCGCACATATTTTGTCAGCTGTACATGATTTTGTCGTATCATTCATACATGTTGATACTTTACACGTCGCTGTTGCATTTAATGCACATGGTTGACCTGCCAAACATTGATTTCCTGTCGATGGGTCAACGCAAAGACTTCCCGCCGCACACGTCGCACCACCATTTGCACACGTCGCCGTCTTACATTGCGCTGTATTTGCACATGTTGCATCTCCACTCGCACATACCGCGCCTGTCGTAATATTTGTACAAACTTGACCAGTCACACAAGCCGTTCCACCATTCGCACAGGTTAATGTTTGACATGTTGCTGTTTCAGCACCTGTTTGCCCAGCAACCCATGCTTGAAAGGTTCCTGTAACCGTTCCAGGTTTCACACATGTTGCTCCCGTTACACATGCTGCACCACCAGTCTCCGCACATGTTTTCGTACGACAAATAGCTGTTCCAGCCGTCGCACACGTCTGACCTGCTGAACAAACAGCCTTTGTCGTTGGATCTGTACACAACTGACTAGAGGTACAGACAATACCACCATTTATACAGTTAGATGCTTTACACGTTGCTTTTTTTGTTGAGTCTGTTGTTGTTGCACACAACTGACCCGCAAAACACGTAGTACCAGTTAAGGGATCAACGCAAATCTGCCCTGCAGCACAGGGAGTTCCACCGCTTGCACATGTAGAAGCCTCTAATGCTCCCTCCATAGCCGCACAGTTAAATAAAAGGAATAGTATGAATATAATTTTATTTAACACGACGAAATCCCTCAGTTCATTACAACGTTTTATATGAATCTTATTCAAATCACCGCTTTAGGAGCGGAATAAAATTCTACCTAGATTAATCGTGCCAAACATAAATTAATATTTAATTAAAAATGTATAGTATTTTGACTCTTTTTATAACATAACCATGCATAAAAAATAGGGGGGCTCATCCCCCCCTTATCATCAAAGTATTTATATAAAGTTTTTATTTTTTTGCATCTTTATTCTGATTTTTATCATCTTGATTTGCTTTTAGCAATTGATTTGCTAATTGTTCAAGACGCATCGCTGTTTGCATCGATAACTCAGCTGGCGATAAATTTGTACCACGTTGAGCCGCTTGTGCAGCTGCTTGTTCACTTAATAATTTTGTTACTTTAGCGGTTAATTCTTCAGCAACACCTTTTGATTGATAAGACAACTGTGCTTTCATATCATTAATCATTTGCATTGCATTTGCTTGCTGCTGTGCATTTGATAATGAAGAGGTGTTATTTACAGATGAAAGCACAACACAGCTCGGTAAATTACACAACTTACCAGCAACACATGGCATACCTGCGGAACTGACACACTGTTGCCCAGATGAACAGGGTGTTCCTCCATTTGAACAATTTAACGCAACACACATTGCCGAAGCATCAAGTGCACAAGCATCTCCTGGATTACATTTTTCATCATTTTTATTGGCACATATTTTACCAACAGCGCATGCTTTTGTTTCATCATTAATACATGTTTTTGCAACACATATCGCTGTTCCTAATGTCGCACACGACTGCCCAGCAACACAGCGTAACCCCGTCTTTGAATCTGAACACATTTTATCCGCACCACATGCTTTAGAGACATCATTCATACAACTTGACGGTTGACACATCGCATTATTTGCGCATTTTGCATCACCGACAGCACAGAAACCACCTGTTACTAAGTTTGTACAGATAAGGCTCATCGGCGTTTTCCCATCACTGCTCATCAAAGAGTTTGAGCATATAGGTCCGCCATTTGCACACGTCTGTGTTTTGCAATAAGCATTGTCGCATAAAGGCCCCGCGCATGCTTTATCTGTTACAGGATCCGTACATTGCTCACCTGATTTACATACAATTGGTGAACCTCCAGGTACGTCAGACCCACCATTCGCACAGGTTGCCTTTTTACACATTGCTTTTCGTGCGCATGTTAAATCATTTGGCGCACACACTTTACCCGTGGTTGGATCCGCACAAATAAATCCTTCTGTACAGCTGTCACCACCATTTGCACATGTCCGTGGCGCACAAGAACCATCGGATTGCTGCACAGGATTAGCCGCATCACATGGCGCACCACCATTAATCCAACTCGCAGGCTTACAAACAGCTGTTGAATTAATCGCACACGGTTGACCAGCCTTACATAAAACACCTGTTGTTGGGTCTGAACAAACCTGACCAGATGCGCATGCTTTTGCGGGATCATTCATACAAGATGATTGCTTACACGATGCCGTCACGATAAGTGTACCAGCAGCATTCATTGTTGGAATAGCACACGCTTTACTAACTGAACAATTTGTTCCATCTGAATCGGAGCAAACCTGACCAGCAGGACATATTATGCCACCATTAACACATGATGCTGGTGCACAAATTGCCATTTTACTATTAATAGATGACGTTGCGCATGCTTGTGTTGAAGCGCATGTTCCGCCTGACATTGGATCGATACATACCTGCCCTGCAGCACAAGCAGATCCACCATTGGCACATGATTTTGCAATACATGCACTTGAATTGGCGCCTATAAATACCTTACACATCTGTGTGGAGCCACATGCTGTGCCACAATTTTGTGTTTGACAAACAGCTGTATTCGCACAACTTGGGTCATTTGCCGCACAAGAAAATCCAGTGATAGGATTTGTACACACTTGACCCGAAGGACAGGTTAACCCACCATTTGCACATGTCTTCCATTTACACGCCGTATTAAGCTTTATACCACTTGCCGCTGCATTTGATTGGCAAACGGTCGTACTTGGACACGCCGCCCCCCCCGATTCAGCACATGATTTTGCCACACAACTAAAGACACCATTAATATCACCTTGACATTTTTGACCTGACGGACAATCAGCCCCGCCATTGGCACATGTCACAGGCTGACAGGTTGGGTTATAACACGATTGCCCAACGGCACATGTACCGCCTGTTGCCTGATTAATACACACACTTCCAGCCGCACATACCGTACCACCTGCAATATTACAAGGCAACGTACTTTGGCAAACACCATTCACACATTTTTGCGAATTCAAACACGTAACACCACCGTTTGTGCATGTTGATGCCTGACAAGAGGCATTCGCACATGGAAAACCTGGTGGACATAACACACCATCACTACTACGGCATGTTGTTCCCGAAGGGCACGCATTCGACCCAATTTCATTACACGGTTTATCCGTACATTGACCGTTAGAGCTACACTTTTGTGACGCCGCACAAGTAACACCACCATTCAAACAATTATTTGGCATACACACAGGTGATGCCGCACACGATTGCCCAACATTGCACTTTGTATTAAACACACGATCAACACACGTTTGACCTGTTGGGCAAATTGAACTATCTTCATAACAATTTTTAGCAACACACGTGCCAACACCCGTTAACGTAGAATATTTACATGTCTCATTAGCAGCGCATGTTTTTCCACCATTGCTGCAATTATTAGAACTAATTTGACAATAAAAATTAACGACTGGCTTTCCAACCGCCAGATTTGATGCGGCGCTTGATCCATCAACAGGGCTTGTGCATATATATCCTGATGAACACTGTGAATCATTAACACACGTACTTGACCATACCTGCGAAAGATTCAACAATAAACCAACCACAACTAAAAAACACATTTTTATCATCATTTTGTTCCTTAATTTAATAACGCCGCCCTGACAAACGCATCATATCTTTACGCACACACATTATTCGTTGCCGCACTACATGTTTGACCCACAGAGCATGTCGTTGGACATATAGATTTTGCCACACATAAACCACTTAAATCGGCATTCGTCTGACATTTTGATTTTGAATCACATGGATCTCCCCCCGCATCTGCACATGTCTTTGCCGCTGGCACGCAATTCGCCGCACCACCAATTAGCCTGCAAACCGTACCAGAGGCGCATGAAGGTCCATTCGGATCTGCGCATGTCAAAGGCACACAGCTACCTGATCCATTCAAATTTATTTGACATTTATTTCCTGGCAAACAGGCAGGTCCACCATTCAAACAATGTGGCGCCTGACATAAACCAAAAACACATGAACCTGAAAGACACGGTAAATTTGTACTGGGGCTTGTACATACCTGACCAGACGGACAAGATGTACTTCCATTACCCACACAAATTGTTTGACAAACACCCGCGCTACATACCTGATTTGCCCCACATTTTGGTCCATCAACATCCATACATGTTTTTAGAAAACACGTTGATCGATTGACGCATTTACGATTTGAATCGGCGCAAACACCATCACCCGTATTACACCAAACAATATTACATTTGTGATAATTACCATCCGCTCCATTTGCTAATTTATAAGGGATCGCGTTACTGCATACTTCATCATCAGCGCATTTTCCGCCTGTCGCACAATCAACAACTTGACAATAAGCACCTTGACAAGACTTGCCCGATACACATTTATTCCCACTTGTATCAACACAGACCTTACCCGCATCACACGTTGAACCACCGTTCGAACAATTTGGCGCTACGCACATACCTGAACCACTATCACACACAGGTGTTGCTCCACTACATAAGGTTCCACCATTACGGCAATCTGATGCGCGGCACACAGCCTTTGATGCACATGAAGCATCATTAACGGCGCAAATATAATTCTTGTCAGGGTCAACACAAATCTGACTACCTGAACAAGGCGCTCCGCCAACTTCAGCACATGTCTTTGCCACACATGCACCAACACCATTTGTCACAGCGCATCGCTTATCCGCTGAACAGGCGCTTCCCACAGGATCATTCGCACAATTTGGCGCCTGACATGTTGGTGTAATACATGTCATATCACCAGGATTGCACTTAACACCGCTGCTAAAATTCGTGCATATACTTGCATTTGAAGGACATGAAACTCCTACATCAACGCATGTTCGCGCAATACATGTTCCTGCGCTAGCACCACTTGGTATGCTGCATTTTTGCATCGCTGTGCACTGCGAATCGTTTGTACATGAAAATGTTGTTGTGGCTAACTCAGCATCCGTTTTTGTGACACATGTTCCTTTATTACATTTTTGAGTCGTTAAACATTCTGTATCACCTGTACATGTCTTCGTACCACACGTGTATATTTCATTTCCTGTTGTTGCATTTTTACTAAAAACACACGAAGGTTTATCAGGCGCTAAGCATTTATCCGTGCTTGTTACTAACCCACAATGTGACGTCTTACAAGCATAAGCACCAGCTGAATCCATTTGACAAAATTGCCCTGTCAAACACGCACTTGCCCCATCTTCATTACATTGCTTGGTAACACATGCTCCAACACCATTTGTGATCACGCATTTTTGCGTTGAAAGTGCACATGGCGTCGTTGCCGAGCATACAGCCGCTTTGGCAGCATCAATGCAACTAAACAAAGAAATGATAAGCAGCAAGTAGAGTTTTACCATCACAATGATTCCTTAATATATCAACAAAAAATCTCTGATCATTGAGCGCATTCAAAAGAAACGACATACATGATCGAGAAATATAAAATATTTCACCTAAAAATAGGGTTACATAGGAAAGTTAATATTTGATTAAATATGAGATAGAAATGGGTATAATCAACAAAAGAAAATCTCTATTTATTTTTTTAAATCTTATTTTTATGATAAGGATCACTACTGAAAATCAATATGCCCTCTTTATCAACCCAAACGGGGATATAAATGGTATGAACACTTATTTTTTCTTTCACAGGAAGCGCCTGCGTCGTTTCTTCATCAATCATATCATGCATTAAATTCATCGTCATATGCGCATCATTTAAAACCCAAAGTGCAAGCGCTATAGGATCTTCCACACGAATACAACCTGACGAAAGAGCACGCTCCCCCTTTTCAAATAATGATACTTGCGGTGTTCCATGCATAAAAATAGCACGATCATTTGCTAAAATGAATTTCAAATTACCCAATGCATTGTTAGGTCCTGGCTGTTGACGCACGGTATATGGAAAATGATCACGTGAAACTTCATCCCAATTCACAACTGTCGGATCCAGTAATTCACCATGCTGATCATATACACGGTACCCTGAACGTTCAAGATATTCGGGATCATGCAAAACCTTTCTAAGCTTATCTTTCATAAAAATACTAACAGGTACACCCCATGATGGATTCAATACAATACTTAAAATAGGTGACGAAAGATTCGGTGTTGGCCGACTCAAAAGCCCGACAATAACCGATTGCGCATGCTCTATACGATTTTGATTAACCGCAAACAAATCATAAGTTGGCACATTAACAAGGATAAAACGCCCTTTCCATTCAGCTGAAAGTTGATCAAGCTGGGCAATCGATTCATGAATAAGGCGCACACGATTGGTTGGCGTCATATTCAGCAAACGACACGTGCGTAATCCCAAAATTCCATCCCTGTCAAGCGAATGACGTTCTTGAAACGCCCTCACCCCTTTTTCGACAGTTTCATCAAACAATTCAAGATCAGACGCTGGATGATCTTTTGGCATAAATCCTAAATAAGTCAGTTGCTTTCGCATAACAGTCACAATAGGATCTCGCTCTCCCTTTTTTAATACCGAATTCAAACACGTAAATTGTGGCCAATGTTTTATATCATTTGCCATTTTTTGGTAAAGAGCCACCCCCTTTACAAGGGTTAAACGAATATCAGTAAGCGTGAATGTTTTCTGTGCCTCTTCCGTTCCTATTTCACCCCCTACCACTCTTTCTACTGGCGTTTCTGTTTGCGCAACCTCTTTGGGCATGGTCACGTCAACTGCATTGGTAGGCATCGACGCCTCGACAGACGTTATTCCAACAACATCAGAGACAATCTCAGATACAGAAAGACCTGTTGGTGGCTTTGCAGCAATGGGTATCTCTTGCGACGCTGTTACAGCTGGCAAAGATAGCCCAGCACCAGCCACACAAAAAGACTGCCAACATAAAAAGAGTATAATAAAATAGGGCATTAAAAAATCATGAATCCTTATTAATTGACGTTGAGAAGAAGTTGTTTCACGAGATAACCCTACCATAAAATCCATTAAAAATGTGTTAGCTTATGCGGTGTATTTTTATCGATAATTTCGCGAAAATCATATAAAAAAGGCATATACTCATCCCCAACCATTTTACGAATTTTATCCTTTGAATTTTAGAAAAATAATCTGAAATAGATATATGACGACTTTTCAAAACCAAATTATAGAATAGTTTTGACTTTTAAATAATATACTATATAATAGTCACATGATCCGAATTCAAAAAAATAGCATATTAAAGGACCTTGAGAAGAAAATTGTACTTCTTGTTGGTCCTCGACAAGCAGGAAAGACTTTTCTGGCAAAGGATATTGCGCGTTCATTTTCCAATAGCGTTTATCTCAATTACGATCAAATAATAGATAAAAAAATCATTAAAGAACAAGCGTGGCTTAACAAAACAGATCTCCTTATTCTTGATGAACTTCATAAAATGCCAAACTGGAAAAATTATCTTAAAGGCGTATTTGATACAAAACCAGAAAAAATGCGTATTTTAGTAACTGGAAGTGCGCGTCTGGATATATACGATCATATGGGAGACTCATTAGCAGGTCGCTATTTTCGCCATAGGTTATTACCACTGTCTCTTTCTGAGTTAAAGCAAGCACATGAGCCTGCAGACATGGAAAGATTGATAAACAGAGGAGGTTTCCCCGAACCTTATTTTACAGAAGAACTCCTTGATTCAAAAAGATGGCGCGTTCAATATATAAATAGTTTATTGAGTACAGATATCTTTGAAATTGAAACAATCCATAATTTAAAAGGCATGCAACTTGTTTTTAATTTGCTGCGTAACAAAGTAGGATCGCCTATTTCCTATCAATCATTAGCTGAAGATGTTGGCGTGTCCCCTATGACTATCAAAAAATATATTCAGATTTTAGAGTCAATCTTTGTCATTTTTATCGTAACACCCTTTTCAAAAAATATTGCCCGCAGTCTTTTGAAAGAACCCAAAATTTATTTCTTCGATACAGCACTCGTTCAAGGAGATAGTGGCGCAATTTTAGAGAATCTTGTGGCTATCAGTTTATTAAAAGCCATTTTTGCACGCGTGGATAATTTTGCAGAAGAATGTGCATTACATTATCTACGCACAAAAGATGGAAAAGAAGTTGATTTTGTTATCATAAAAGATCATGAAATTGAAACGATGATTGAAGTAAAAACATCCGACCAACAGATTAGCAAGACACTTTGTTTGTTTAGTGAAAAATACGAAAAACAATCTGTTCAGCTTGTTCAAAATATTAAAAATGAATATAAAAAAGATACCATTGAAGTCAGAAGCGTCGAAGCTTATCTTTCTGAGTTACTTTTATAAGAAAGATACTCAATCTTGGCTATGCCCAATTTTATCTCTCGACAAAACACACCTCATAAAGATAAAATTTTATTATAACTTTATTTTTATGGAGTCATCCCCATGAATTCACGTTTTCTATGTCTTGTTTTATTCATAAAAATTGCCACTATTCATGCAAGTAACGCCCCAGCTGAATATGAAAAAACACCCCCATCACTGCAATTCCGTTTATTAAGCACCATATGTTTATCAAACACTATATGTGGAGCACCTCACAACAATGACCACGAAGACACAAATATTATACCTACCTTTTCACAAACCCACCAAATATCACTTACATCGAACATCCAAAACCATTTAAGCACCCTTTATCACACACCATGCATGCAAAATTATATTATACCATTCACCAAAAAAATGTTCATGAAAGTATTTGGCTTATATATAGGCTATAATATGGCCTACTGGATTGATCACCATCTTTTTGAACAGCGAAATTAATTTACTATTTGAAAAATTCAAATAAGCTAAATGACCATAAATTCACCAACGCTATTATTTTTCTTTTCACAACGCTAAAAATCCCTATAATCAAACTCAATATGATTAATGGCGTAAACGATGTATGAAATTAAGTATCCTCAAGGAAAATTACCCTTATGAAAAACGGGTAGCCTTAACCCCCGATGTTACTAAGAAAGTCATTGAACTTGGTTTTACCATTTCCGTTGAAACCAATGCGGGACATAGTGCCGGTTATTCAGATGATGCTTTTGAAAAAGCTGGGGCGCACATTGAAAAAGACCGAAAAAAACTTTTATCAACGGCTGATTACATCGCAACCGTTTCCCCCCTTGATACCTCCGATCTACCTGACATAAAAAAAGGTGCTACCCTTTTAGGAACCTTAAAACCATTTAAGCACAAAGAACTTTTCAACCATTACATCAACCAAAAGTTAACAACATTTGCCCTTGAAATGATCCCACGTATCACACGTGCCCAAACAATGGACATTCTATCATCACAAAGCAATCTTGCTGGATACAAAGCCGTTATAGAGGCTTCCAATGCCTTTGGTCGCGCCTTTCCCCTTATGATGACTGCCGCTGGCACAATTAAGGCTGCAAAAGTACTTATCCTTGGTGCAGGCGTTGCAGGGCTCCAAGCCATTGCAACAGCAAAACGCCTTGGTGCAATTGTATCAGCCTTTGATGTACGAAGCGCTGCAAAGGAACAAGTCATGAGCCTTGGCGCCACGTTTGTTGAAGTTGCCGCCGATGAAATTGGTGATGGCGCTGGCGGTTACGCAAAAGAGATGAGTGACGCGTACAAAGCTGCCCAAATGGCAAAGCTTACTGATGTTATTAAAACACATGATATTGTGATTACAACCGCTCTTATTCCAGGGAAACCTGCCCCTATTTTAATCACAAGTGATATGGTCAAATCCATGAAAGAAGGATCTGTCATTGTGGATCTAGCCTCTGAAAATGGTGGCAATTGCGCCCTTAGTGAACATGGGAAGAATATAACAAAACACGGTGTTCATATCCATGCACCTGGTAATATTTTGGCACACATTGCAGCTGATGCCAGCCAGCTTTATGCACGCAATGTCTTGGCCTTTCTAAAAGGAGTTTCAACAGTTACCAATGGAGATTTCGCCCTTAACTGGGATGATGAAATTGCCCTTGCAGCAGCGTTAACAAAAGATGGTATTGTTATTAACCCTTTATTCCAAATGGATTCATCCGAAACAACGGCATTCAAAGAATCTATACACAAAGAAAAAGCAAGTACCGAGAAATCTGCCGCTGAAAAATCAGCCAAGGAAAAACCAATTAAAGAAAAAGCGGTTACAAAAAAACCAACGACAGCTAAAAAATCAACACCACAACCCGTGTAGGAGCATCCCATGGATTTACACACACTAAATGAACAGACGCATCGTATCGCACAAGCCGCACGTGAATTAATGACCGAAGCCAATCAACTAAGCGGTCTCACAAAGAAAATGGCGCAAACAACAGGCAACGTGTCATCTGATCCCTTTGTCATGGGATTAACTGTTTTTATACTAGCGTGCTTTGTTGGTTACTATGTCGTATGGAAGGTAACCCCTGCCCTTCATTCCCCCTTAATGTCTGTCACCAATGCAATTTCAAGCGTTATTATTGTGGGTGCTCTACTCGCAATGGGACCAGCCTCGTCGGGTTTATCAGCGTTGTTTGGCTTTATTGCCATTATACTGGCATCCATTAATATCTTTGGTGGATTTGTTGTCACACAACGAATGCTCCACATGTTTTCAAAAAATAAATAGGTGCACACATGTCTGAAAGTATGTCTTCGTTTTTGTATTTAATTGCCTCCATTTGCTTTATTATGGGGCTTAAAAAATTATCATCCGCCACCACGTCACGAACGGGCAATCTCTATGCGATGTGCGGCATGGCGATTGCTGTGCTGACAACACTCCTTTCATCACGCGTTTCGCACTATCAATATATTCTGCTTGCAATTATCATTGGCGGCAGTATTGGAACCTATATTGCGAAAAAAATTGAAATGACAGCGCTACCGCAACTGGTTGCTGCCTTTCACAGCCTCGTTGGATTAGCCGCTGTTCTTGTTGCTGCAGCGGCGTTTTATTCCCCGCAAGCCTTTGATATTGGCACCGTACAGCACATTCATACAGCCAGTCTATTTGAAATGTCACTAGGCATTATTGTTGGTGCAATTACCTTTACAGGATCAATTGTAGCCTTTAGCAAACTGCAGGGATTGGTTTCGGGAAAGCCACTTCAATTTGCGAATCAACATAAAGTAAATGCCATGCTTGGTGTGTTACTTGCTGTGTTCACCCTTATTTTTATGATCAGTCAATCAACATTCGTTTTCTGGCTTATTATTATGACAGCTTTTATTCTTGGTTTTTTACTTATCCTTCCCATTGGTGGCGCGGATATGCCTGTGGTTGTCTCGATGCTAAACTCCTATTCAGGATGGGCTGCAGCTGGCATTGGTTTTACCCTAAACAATCATGTTCTTATTATCGTCGGGGCGCTTGTTGGTGCATCAGGTGCCATCCTAAGTTACATTATGTGCAAGGGCATGAATCGTTCAATCTTTAATGTCATTCTAGGCGGTTTTGGGTGTGATGCAAACATGACAACAGATACACATACAAAGCATTCTGACAAACCAATTAAGGCAAGTAGTGCTGAAGACGCCGCCTATTTAATGAGCAATGCCCAAACAGTGATTATCGTTCCTGGATATGGCATGGCCGTTGCACAAGCGCAGCACGCCCTACGTGAGATGGTTGATCTCCTCAAAAATACAGGCATAAAAGTACGTTATGCGATTCACCCCGTTGCAGGGCGCATGCCAGGTCACATGAATGTTTTGTTAGCAGAGGCTAATGTCCCGTACGATGAAGTCTTAGAATTGGAAGAAATCAACAGTGATTTTGCCGCAACCGATGTTGTTTTTGTCATTGGTGCCAATGATATTACCAATCCAGCAGCAAAAACAGATAAATCATCCCCAATCTATGGCATGCCAATCTTAGATGTTGAAAATGCACGTACGGTATTTTTTGTAAAACGCACATTAGCCTCAGGTTATGCAGGGGTTGATAACGAACTTTTTTATCGTGATAACACAATGATGGTTTTAGGCGATGCTAAAAAAGTATGCGAAGAAATTATCAAATCATTGAAAGATCTTTAAGGGGCAATGGGCTCTTAAATTCTTAATTAAGAGCCCATTCACCTTTATCTTTTATTTTTTTATACATTGCATCTGGCGCTAAATCCAGATCTCCAGGCCAAGTTACAGCTCTATTATCTATACCCCTTGCCTATCATTTTACGAAGATTTAATCACAGAATTTTAAGTCAGAAACAAGAAAAAATGACGCGAATAGCAAGCTATTTAAGGAATTTTTTCGCCGTTGATGATTTATAAATTTAAAGGGTAAAATTCGTAAAATGATTGGTAAGGGGGTATAGATATACCTGATTAAAATATTCTTTATCTTTAAGCGGTTCGAATACACCTGTTAAATACGACGATTTTATTTTAATGACACCTTCTAATCCATCCAAAAATTTCACAACCAATTCTAAATAAGCAGCAGTTTTAACATAAATTACATCCCAATACATGGCGCCCCTCTCTAATTTAATGGCTCAATTTTCTCAGTCCAATATATAATGTATCTTAAAACTGATTGCTAGTTGGTTTTGTCACATCTATTAAATTCATCGCTATTAATTATATCTTAATTTTTCTGTGTTTTAATAATCATATAAATCGATTAAGAAGGATTTTTAGCGATGATAAAAATAAGCAAATTACTTGCAGCAGCAACACTCTTGATTTCCTTTGGTGTGCATGCAGAAAATCCAGCACCACAACCCACACCCGAAGAATTAGCAGCCCTAGCAGCAGCACAACAAGCGGCAGCAGCACAAGCTGAAGCAATTCGAAACCAACAAAACAGGTCATAACAAATCGTTTTTTAACCATAAAAAGGTGGAAATTTTACACGCTGATTTTTCCACCCACTTTTTAAATTCGCATTTCATCGTTTCTGGGTTCTTTATTTTTAATTTTATATATGTTTTAATCAATATTTATATATAAAATCACATACAAAAGGCATCTTATGGCTTTTAAATCAAAAATAATCTTGTTAAGAATCCAATTAAAAGCATTCTCCCTTATTGAATTATCGATTGTTCTTGTCATCATGGGTGTCCTAATGGGCGCCGTTTTTAAAGGACAGGATCTCCTCGATGTTGCTAAAATTCGATCAGTCGTCAATGATTTTCAACATATAAAAATAGCTATCAGTACATACCGCGATACCTATGGCTCATATCCTGGGGATGATCCTCATGCACACGAACGTTTCGGCAGCACAATACGCAGTGGCGATGGTAATAATATTATTAACACAACCGATGAACAAGCCCATGTATGGATTCACCTTAATAAAGCAGGAGATATCGAATCACCCGAACCACCCGAATCAAAATTTGGCGGAAATTACACAATTGTTTACCAACCAACAGAATCAATGCCTGGTCACTGGATACGGCTTTCAAAAAACAATGGCGAAGGACTATTAACCCCCAAACAAGCACAAAAATTAATGACCAAAGTTGATGAAGGAACAGCCGCACGTAACCCAAATGATGGACTCCTCCGCATTACAAATGGATCAAATACAGTATCAGAATCGTGTCTTCAAGGTGTAAATCTTAATATGAATACAAGAAATCAAGTATGTATTGTATACATGAAAATGTAGATAGAAATTATTTTCATATTTTAACCATTTATTAATCACTTTATTTCTATAATGATGTTAGTAAAACGTAAAACACAGGTGTCATTCTATGAAAATAAATTTTAAATTGTGCGCTTTAGCTGCTGTTCTAAATATTTCATCACTTCTTTCAGGTGATGCATTTGCAATGGGCGGTATGCCTGGTATGGGAATGCCTGGGATGGGCGGTATGCATGGAATGCCTCCTATGGGCGGTATGCCTGGTATGGGTGGCATGCCAGGAATGCCTGGTATGGGCGGTATGCCTCCAATGCCTGGAACACAGCTTATGTGCCAAGTAGGTCAACCAATGATGGGTATGCCTGGAATCCAATTAACGTGTCAACCTGCAGGCGGTATGGGCGGCGGTATGCCTGGCATGGGAATGCCTGGGATGGGTGGCATGCCTGGGATGCCTCCTATGGGCGGTATGCCTGGCATGGGCGGCGGTATGGGTGGCATGCCTCCAATGGGCATGATGCGCTAATTACGCAATACACGTTGTGTAAATCAATCAAAAATAGGCTGATCTTTTCAAAGTCAGCCTATTTGTTATTTATACCCATCATAAAGCAACCTATTTATTCACAATGGGTATAATTCAAATATACAAAATAAAAAATTATAATTTTAACTCATTTTTAACATTTCTACGTTTAAATTAAGATGTACACCATAGAAAATATGTGAAATGCAATGATATTAAAATTTGTGACTTATATCCTTTTCCCCATTACACTGCACGTATTGCTAACGCATGCTGTGCAATCGAGCACATCGACCTCATCGTCATCGACAGCATCAGCGCCAACAACGCCAACGACATCACCTACCACACCATCACCCGATAAAAAGGCAGATGAAATCAAAACAGCGGAGAAGGCACAAATAGCCTCTCAAACACTCGATTCATTTTTACAAAATGGTCAAACAAGCACGTCTTCAACTGCTGCATCATCTAACACACCTTCAGCTACATCATCCAATACGCCTTCAGCTGCACCAACGGGAACACTAAGTAGTTCTTCAAGTATGAATACATCAACACCACCTCCTTCAAACGCAAGCGGTTCATCAAATACTGGATCAAATGGAGCATCTGGATCAACAAATTACGCCTCAAGTAGCAGCAATTACGTACCAGGTGCAAGCAACAGCTCTTCTGGGTCAACAAATTACGCCTCAGGTAGCAACAATTACGTACCAGGAGCCACATCTTTCAACCCAAGCAATAACAGTGGCAACGCATCTCCATACACAGGTAGTGGAAGCTATATGCCTGGCGTATCTACTTATGGACCTGGTTTTGCCAGTGCAGGCATGAACGGCAGCAATGGACTTGCCTCTGGCGCAAGTAATTATCAAGTCGGCAATAATCCATATGGCAATTATGCTGCTGGTTCAAGTGCACAATATAGCCCAAGCTACCAACCAACCATTGCACCATCAAATTATACGGGAAGTATATCATCCAACACAACGGGACAAAATACTAATCAAACAGAATATCAATCCGCACAAACCCTCACAAATACAGTTGCTGAAGAAATCACATCCTATCGCGCTGCGACAGAACGCCTCGCAAAGGATACAGAAAAAGCCGCAAAACTAGCGAGAGAATCCGCAGCAAAAGCCGTTGCCGAAGCAACAGACGTCATTGTTGCTACACTTGCCAATCAACCAACCGTTTCTGAAATGGGAAGAAAAGCTCTAATAACTCTATCAAAAGCCGCACAAACAGCTGATCTTGAAAGCAAAGATGTTGAAGCCGATCCGCTCGCTACCCCTGCGCAAAAATTAGCCGCACAAAAATTAGCTACCCAATTAGCGGCAAACTATCAGGCACTCTATCAAGCGCAAAGCCTACAAGAAAATACCTTTAACGCCATTCAAACAGCCTCACAACTCGCTGAACGTGCACGTGATTTTGTAAAACCAATGATTCTTGCCGCCGATGCAGCAATCAAAGCAAATGATATGGCGCAAGCCGCACTAGCAGCCGCTAAAAATGCAGATGGTAATGCAGCTCTCCCCATGTTCGACCTTAAAACCCCCGAATCTATGCTCAATGCAGTGAACGATTGCCGTAAACGCACAAAAGAAGAATGCCAACATCGTGATACACATTGTATTTGGTTTAATGAAATTGTAGGATGCACCTTCAAATGCAACAGCGTTGCTAATCAATCTGTTTGCAGCACAATTGGCAAAGGAAAACTATGTATCTGGGGCGACAATCAAGGAAAACCATTCTGTTTCCATAAGTAAAATTAGTCGTTTCAGCAGACACAATGAAGTCAGCACACCTAATAAAAAAAGACGTCATTTTCAAAGGACGTCTTTTTTTTATTAACTGTAATTCGAAATTAAATCGATATTAATACCGCCCTTATCCTTGACGTGCTTTAAAACGTGGGTTTAATTTGTTAATTACATACAAACGACCACGTCTGCGCACAACTTTACAAGCCTTGTGGCGACTTTTTAACGTTTTAAGTGAATTTGCTATTTTCATGATATGAAAAACTCCTAATAACTGCATAAAGTGTATAAGAAACACACCAATATGTCAATTGTAAATTATACAAATTGTCAGCAACAAAAATATTGATTTTCATCAATACACGTGTGTATATATAAGAAACTGTCCTTCAAACATTTACACTATCTATTCTATGATTATTTTCAGAAAATAATCATAGCCCCCTTCGGGAACCAATCTATTTCGCTATTACCATCGTCTTTTTTATCGCGATTAGTGCTACTAGTCGACTCAAAAAAAAGACTTGATATTATCAGAATAGATTTTTGTTTATATGAATGTATATGTTTAAAGGACAGTCTCTAAAGCTTATAAACAGAAATGAATAGTCAATGATGATTTTCCAAGACGTCAGAAAATCCAAAGTACAAAAGCCCCAGCTACGAAAGCCCTTGGGGGCATCGTTTTAACATACGGCACAACAGGTGCCCTCTCGTCTCTTTGCACTTTGTAATTCTTTTCGTTTTTGGAGCCTATTATGGCAGCATCTTCTTCACAAAAAATTGGTCTATGGACTCTCATTATGCTGGTTACTGGGAACTTGGTTGGTTCTGGTGTCTTTATGCTACCAGCAACACTTGCCGCTTTTGGCTCGCTTTGCATTGGTGGCTGGATTGCAACGTCCATCGGTGCAATTCTTCTCTCCCTCGTCTTCGCTGGTCTTAGTTGCCGTAGCCCTAAAACAGGCGGACCACACACTTATGTATACGAAGCCTTTGGCGCAACTGCCGCGTTTTATACCAGCTGGGGATATTGGGTACTTTCATGGGTCAGCAATGCAGCCCTTGTAGTTGGCGCGATTGGCTACGCCTCCTCTATTGTTGGCGGTTTTTCACCGTTAACAACTTTTTTTCTTGAGGTTTTCTTAATTTTAAGCATTTCTATCATCAATTTATATGGTCTTCAAATCGCAGGTAGATTTGAATTTATTATTACCATTTTTAAACTTATTCCCCTCGTTGTCGTACCCGTTATTGGTCTATTCACCATTGATTCTCATAACTTCATTCCTTTTAATGCAACATCAGGTTCAGCATTTTCTGCACTCAATACAACAGCATTATTAGCCTTATGGGCATTTATTGGTCTTGAAACAGGAACCGTACCTGGCACAGATGTTGATAATCCGAAAAAAAACATCCCACGTGCGATTCTGATCGGCACATTAATCGCTGCCTTTATCTATATTATTGGGACAGCTGTTATTATGGGCGTCGTTCCGCGGGATCAATTACTCGCATCAAAGGCACCGTATGCAGATCTAGCAACCATTTTATTTGGCGGAAATTGGGGAATTCCCGTCGCCATTATGGGCGCCGTATGTTGCATTGGTGCCCTCAATGGGTGGACAATGGTTGTTTCACGCATTGCACTGGGTGCCGCAAACGATGGTTTATTTCCCGCTATTTTTAAAAAAGAAACGACGTCAGGCGTCCCCCTTTGGGGCACCATCATTTCGTCAGGATGTTCGATCCCTTTCGTTGCCCTTTCAATGACACCAAATCTACTCGATCAATTTAATTTTATTATCGATTTTTCACTAACGCTCGCCTTGGTCATATACCTAACATGCATCGCTGCCTATTTTATGATTTTAAAAAAATCGGGTGGACTTAATAAAAAAGAAACCTGCATTGGCGTTGCTGCACTTACGTTTTCTTTATGGACATTGATTGCGTCAAGTGCTGTGATGTTAATGTGGTCAACCCTTATTCTAATTGCAGGCGTGCCTGTTTGGTTGTGGCAAAAACGACAACCAAACAACAAGCACACACAAAGTGAATTCTGCGCATAAGGTTATTAGAAAAAGTTATTGAAAAAGCTCCTTCAGAAAGCGTTGCTTTTCCATCCAGTTTTCTTCAACCTTCACAAAAATAAAAAGGTGCACTTTTTGCTCAAGATAATACTCCATCTCAGAGCGCGCCTTCATATTAATATCCTTAATACGCTGCCCCTTTTTACCAACAACAATCGCCTTTTGACTATCACGTGCCACAACAATAGCCTGCGAAATCTTTACGGATCCATTATCGAAAACTTCATACTTTTCAGTCTCAACAAAAGTTTCGTAAGGCAATTCATTTTGCAACTGCAAATATAATTGTTCGCGCGTTATTTCAGCTGCCCACATTTTTTTCGGTGCATCTGAAATTTGATCTTCATCAAACAACCATGGACCAAAAGGAAGACGTGCGATAATCTTATCAACAAGATCATCAACACCACTGCCCTTTTGCGCGGAGACCATAAAGAATTCTTTGGCTTTATTAAGCTGATTAAAAGGCTCCGCCACTTTAAATAAGCGTTCTTTATCAATCAAATCAACTTTATTAAATACAATATATAGTGGCGTTGAATGGGGCAAACGTTCAATCAGCTTCAAATCATCTGTTTGATTTTTCCCCGTTACATCAACCATATATACAATAATATCGGCATCTTTCGGCGCTTCCCAGGCTTCACGCACCAATTCTTGTTCTAATGAACGCTTAGGCTGAAAAAGACCTGGCGTATCAACCAGAATCATTTGCGTATTATCTTTAACCTGAATACCAAGCACACGACGACGTGTCGTTTGCACCTTTGGTGAAACAATAGATACTTTATGTCCCGTTATTTTGTTAACAAGTGTTGATTTCCCTGCATTTGGCTGCCCCAACACAGCAACATAGCCACAGCGTTTCTGACCATCAGGCAAAGCCACATCCCTCACATGATCACTCATGGCACAGTAGTTTCTGCAACAGGAGATGGCGTTGCCGCAGGCGTCCCCTTTGATTCAGCATTATTAATATGCCGACGATGGGGCGAACGCATCACACGGCGTCTTGGCGTACGCACCTCAGATGGCACAACAGGCACATCACCATCGCTTTGTACAGCATCACTAACGGGTTCCTCATTATTCGTTTCAACAGAAACAACCTGAGTCGCTGCGACTTGATTTGCACTAGCTTGCGCATTTCGTTCAGCTGCTTGCTGCTGTTGCGCGGCAAACCGTTGCTGCTGGCTTTGCTGCACATCATTATCATAACGAATGCGATCATTAAGTTGACGCAAATAATGTTCAGCATATTGGAAGTAACCTTCCGCCTCAACACGATCACCAAGACTCAATGATTCACGGGCTAATGTCGCATATTTTTCATGCATTTGCTGGTAATAACTACGATTTTTAAGACGAACCTCATTACGATCATCATATTTTGAATGTTGGTTCGGATTCGAATGCCCATTTTGATGCGGACGATTCATTTTCATGCCACTTGGACGTGGACGACTACGTTTAATCATATATCTATAATATTTCGCTTATTGTTGATCTGTTTACTAAAATTGAATACGTGTATATTTAAAAATCCATAACAAACACTGTGATGGATACCGTTAAAACTCGTTCTTCGATGATTCTAATGAATCAAAAAAACGTAACCTCATTAACACCTAAAAAAGGAGAAATGACTAAGGAACGATGCAAAAATAAATTACACGATTTAAACCCACCGTCATCACGAAAAAGCCGAAGGCTTTTGTGGTGAATCCAGGGTTGTTTTCCTGGATGACCACGACCTTCGGGCTCGCCATGACAAGGAAAACAGAAAGATAATCGTGCTGCTTATTTTTGCACAAATCCTAACGTTTATAAAATAACATGAAGACACATAAAGCCTATTCACATTATCATCGCTCTATACTATTCTTATCTAACGCGAAGTTGCGACTTTTTACAACATATTTTTTTGAAAAGATTCATTTTATGACACGCACAGCTGTTGTTTTATTAAATTTAGGGGGACCTGACGCCTTAACAAACGTCAAACCATTTCTATTTAATTTATTTAATGACCCCGCTATCTTACGCATGCCAACGGTATTTCGCTATTTGCTTGCCAAACTAATATCAACGCTTCGTGCGAAAAAGGCGCAAGGCATTTATGAACGTCTTGGCGGCAAATCACCATTGCTTGACAACACAATCGATCAAAGCAATGCACTGCAACAGACCTTGCAAACACATGGAATCGATATAAAAACCTTTGTATGCATGCGTTATTGGCATCCAATGGCACCTGAAGTTGTTAAAGATGTCCATGCTTTCTCACCTGACACAATTATATTACTCCCCCTATACCCTCAATTTTCAACGACAACAACTGAATCATCCTTTAATGATTGGCAGACGGCATGGCAAAACGCGGGACTTTCCTCCGTCCCCACACAAACGATTGATTGTTATCCGATTGATCCATTACTCATTCGTGCTTTTACACAGCTCACCCTACCTGTCATCAAGGAAGCAGCAACATATGGAAAACCACATGTTCTTTTTTCAGCCCACGGTCTGCCGCAGTCCGTCATTGATGCAGGCGACCCCTACCAACATCAAGTTGAGCAAACTGTACAACACATTAGCCTTTCCCTCAAACAGCAGCTTGGCGATACATTTGATACAACGATCTGTTATCAAAGCCGCGTAGGACCTAAGAAATGGCTTGAACCAGCAACAGATGTTGTTATTAAAACAATAGCAGCGCAAGGAAAGCCTATCGTTATTGTGCCTGTTGCTTTTGTGTCAGATCATTCTGAAACCCTTGTTGAACTTGACCAAGATTATCGTGATCTTGCAACAACAAAAGGCGCCCCCTTTTATGGACGCGTCCCCAGTCTTGCGTGTCACCCTGACTTTATTGCAGCCTTAGCAGAACGTGTTATCAAAACACTCAATAAGTAGACGTATCTTACCCATGACCAGCTAAGAACATAACAATTGACGCTAACGCATCATAAATAGGATACAAAATATAACCAAACAAATTTATATGAATACCAAAAGGGTTAAGCAAAAGTGGGAACATAATTAACCCCATTATGATCAGCATACCATAACGTTCTGTTTGTGCATAAATAATCGCTAATTTTTCTGGCAACATAGCCGCTAACATGCGCCCACCGTCAAGTGGCAATATGGGTAATAAATTAAATGCTGCCAAAACAAGATTAATGCGAATAAATGCGGTTAAAAACTGATCATTAAACGTCGCCTCACCCAAGCCAATTTTTATAACCATAATCGCAAACCATGCCAAAAATAAATTAACTGCGGGTCCTGCACATGCAACCGAAAGTAAACCGAATCGTTTAGGATACAAACGACTAAAGTCTACAGGGACAGGTTTTGCCCAACCAAACATAAATGGTGCATGGGTTAACACCATCAACCCTGGTAAAATAAGTGTTCCCAACACATCAATATGGGCAAGTGGGTTAAATGTTAGACGCCCTTCTCGTTTTGCCGTGTCATCGCCAAAGGCATACGCCGCCATACCATGCGCCGCCTCATGCGTTGTGATCGCGATTATAAGGGCTAAAAGATACGCTATAATTTCAGAAATAGATGACATTTTATTTTTCTTTTATTATACACACAAAAAAACCCCACTTAATAAGTAGGGTCTTTTATTAAAAACAGCTAAACGATCATTAAACCGTTACAGATACAAACGTGCGATCAAGACGCCCCTTTGAAAAGGACACAGCCCCTTCAACAAGTGCAAACAATGTATGATCTTTACCCATACCAACGTTATCGCCAGGGTAAAATTTCGTGCCGCGTTGACGAACAAGAATATTACCAGCAAGTACTTGCTGACCACCAAAACGTTTTACACCGAGTCTTCTACCATCAGAATCGCGACCATTTCGGGTACTACCACCACCTTTTTTTGTTGCCATTATTTATCTCCCTAAAACTATATATCACTCAACCGTTATGCAACAACGATATTGCTGACTCTTAAAATGGTCATCGGTTGACGATGTCCCTTTTTGCGACGGTAATTATGACGACGCTTTTTCTTAAATACAATAACCTTTGGCGCACGTGCCTGAGCCACTACCGTCGCCTGAACTTTAGCACCCACAACAACAGGCTCACCCACTGTTGCTTTTACGCCATCAAATACCATCAATACAGTATCAAGTTCAATTGTTGAACCACTGTCACCTTCAAGTTTTTCAACTTTGATAACGCTATTTTTTTCAACGCGGTATTGCTTGCCGCCAGTCTTAACAATCGCAAACATGATTTAATTTCTTCCAAAAATTTTGTCGATAAAAATTATGATTATCCCGTCAAAGATTTAAATGCAACAACAAGGAAAATTCCTTAAGCACAAAAACCTTAAACGTCACACACGATGAATACAATTCACAGAATGCTGTCGCATTATAGCACACATCGTACTAAAAATGAAATAAACATAACCACGTGTTTATAAAAAAATAAACACCTACAGTTTTTTCTATCGCAGATCACCAATCTATGTCAAGATTTTTATAGTGATATTCAGAAAAAAGAGAGCGATTGTGCCACCCGAACAAGTAGGCGATCTCCTTCGAGAAACCATATTCATCATCTTAAAGCTCAGCACGCCATTGCTATTAACAGGGCTTGTGGTTGGCGTTATCATTTCATTAGTTCAGGCCATCATTCAGGTACAGGAACAAACCCTTACATTCGTCCCAAAGCTTTTCGCAATTTTCGCGTGCCTTATCCTATCAATGGGCTTCATGGCAAACCAACTTGTACGGTTCAGCGAACATATCTTCACAACCATAACCAGGCTTGAGTAGCCCTTTGATGACCAATCATTTATTTATTACAGAGTTTATTCCTTTTTTCCTCGTCACATGCCGTGTCATTGGACTTTTCGTGAGCATGCCCTTTTTAAGCCAAATCGAAATATCGGGACGCTTTCGCTTCTTTGCAGCACTTGGATTTGCATTTCTCATCACACCAGTACTATCCTTATCCGTTGATGTTACAATGAATTTCACCACTATTGGCATTTATGCCGTACGTGAGATTTTTATTGGTTTTTTCATTGGCATGATTGGACGAACACTCTTGATGATTATGGATATTGCAGGTTCAATGATCAGCACACAAATTGGATTATCCAGCGCCACCATTTTAAACCCAGGCTTTGCAAGCCAAGGCGCCCTCACCTCTCTCATTATGGTATTATTTGGCACAGCCATCTTCTTATCCCTTGACCTTCACCATTTGATGTTTCGCGGCCTTGTGCAAAGTTATCACTTATTTCCCATCAACAAGCCCCTTATGATGGATGATATAACGAAAGGATATATTCAGCTTTTCTCAACGGTCTTTTGGATTGGCATTCAATTATCAACGCCATTCACAATTGCGTTTATCGTTATCCAAGTTTGTTTTGGATTGATGAACCGCATGATCCCCCAGATGCAAATATTTTTTGTTTCGTTACCTTTTCAAATATGGGCAGGGCTCACAATTATGCTCCTTATAGGGGGCGCGATGCTCCTTAGTTTTGGCAAAACATTCGATCACGAATTTCGCACATTTTTCAGTTTAGGATAAGATAAAAGGTGTTAACCCACCATTTAACCGACTAAGCGGCGCTGATTCTGGTGCAACCCTTTTATGCCATTCAATACGTCCAAAATGCCCACACGATGTACAATAGGCATCCCATGTCGAAACACCATGACCACAATGTTGACATGACCAATCCCATTCATGATGAACGGTTTCTTTTTTCTGATGCCAAAAATCAGCCTTAAACGGTTGATCAGGATATTCACGCGCCTCAATTTCAGTCATTAATGTATAAACACTCATCGTTGGCATATCATGCAAGAGTGGCGCAATATGATGCCGTGCCTGCCCCCATAAATCAGCATCTAAGGCAGCCTTAGCCAACAGCCAATAACTTTCATCATGTTCTGGATGATGCACGGTCAATTTCACAATTTTTTGATAGGATTCAATCGCTGTTTTTGGTTGATGAATATGCAACCACGCCTCTCCAACTAACCGATGAGGCGCCACCTTAAATGTACGTTGCAACACACGAATTGCTTTATGTTTATGGTGATGATTAAAAAGTGCATAGGCCAATGTCGTCGCAATAACAGGATTCGCTGGCAACACACTATGCGCCATCTTTAACACATCCAAACGTTCAGCATCCGTCAATGTTACATGGGAATTATGTTTTAGTTTTATCCACAACAGTAACCCTTGATGATTCTGTGCACTTGATTTGGAAAGATGCCTGTAAAATGGCAGCATATCAACAGCCGTATTATGGGTATCAATCAATGCCAACTTTAACGAATTAATCTCCAGTTGTTTTAATACCCACGGTGAATCAGGACGTATTTCATAAAGCTGAAGCAACGTTGCCTGCACACGCGTCCAGTCTTTGCGATCCATCGCCAACATTGCCGTTCCACGCAAGCCTAAAAAGCGC
This sequence comes from Alphaproteobacteria bacterium, assembly GCA_947488275.1. Lineage (GTDB taxonomy): Bacteria > Pseudomonadota > Alphaproteobacteria > Paracaedibacterales > CAIOTO01 > CAIOTO01. The sequence continues at coordinate 33,778 of CANKZX010000004.1, forward strand.
AATTGCTGATGTTCAGCCATCAATGCGAATGTACTTTGCGCCAACGCAAAATCTTGATTTAAATAACTCGTTTGCCCTGTCAGAAAAAGAGCAAGTGGATGATTTGGTGATAACCCACGGGCTAAATCAGCGGCACTCTGCGCTTCATCAGGTTGTTGGGCTGCAATCGCTGTAAACCCTTCAATAACCACGTCTTCAAATTTCTTAATGCGCCGTTTTTGGAAAAATACTTTTGTGCGCCCTGGAATACCTGTAAACCAATGCCAGCATTGATATACAAAAATCAAAATAGCCATAATCCCAAAAAGAATCCCCAATAACAAAGCAATCGGCATGGTTGCCTTATAGCCAAACCATTGAAATGTAAATTCCCCTGGATATACAATAAAGAAGACAGCAAGCCCACAGATAAGCGCAAGCTTTAAAAAGAAACGGGTTCCATGAAGAATACGCATCAACCAGCACCTTTCATGAGGAGTGGTTCAAGATGACGCTGCAAATGATCTATTTTCTGTTGGAGTGACAACCTAGCGTCAGCTTCAACCAACCATTGATCAAATACAGGCTTTGCGTCAAACTCGTGTATTCGAATTTCTTTTATTGCTTTATCAAACTCTTGGCGTTCAATGAAATCAAGCGCATGATCAATTGATGCAATAATCGTCGCTTTTTTAGTAGGATCCGATGAAGCAACACTCCCCATATCCATGCGCTCAAAACGAACCAATCGTTTTATTTTATACCATAAAACGTCCCACCATGATGCATGGTTCCAATCAATCACAATGCTACTTGTTTGCGTCAATTGTTCTTTAATTAACCGCAAATCACGCACCAATACGTCAAACGTTCGTGTTTCACGGGATGCACAATCGACCAGTGGATGCACAGCTAATAATAAATCCTTATTCGTACTCATGTAAGGTTTTAGGGCATGCAATTCTTTTTCAAACGATTCACCCTTTTGAACGCGCACCAATAATGCATGCCACGATACACCAAGCTCTGTCGATGGAACAGGCGCCATTGCTGGCTGACGATTTGCCTGAAGCTGACCTTTTAATGTCTTAACCTCCTCTGACAATGCCTGTACGCTCTCTTTTAAAGCAATAATTTCACTATTTGTTTTAAGTGATAAATCCGTCAATTGCTTACCTCTCTCCTCATGCAAAAGGTGAACACGTTCAAGTTCAGTTTTTATAAAGGGTATACGACTAACGGATGGAAAAAGAAAATGCTCTACTTCAGTTTTAAAGGAACTAATTAAAACAAAAAATAAAGCACCTATACTTAAATTTACACCAAAAATCATCAATAAAACATTAATAAATGAATGGATATTTACCTTTTTATGTAAATTATGAGCCTGTTTATTCAATTTATCCGCATAAACGTGCGCCTTTGTGTGATGTACCTTCTCAGCCGTTGCTTGATCGTTCCCCGTATCATCGTGCGATAGCGGCGCAACAACCTGATCTAACTCTTTTTCCATTATGTACAACCCTTAACGCTTTGCTTGTCTTTTAAAATAGCGATTAATTCGCTGGATGTCGATGCTATGTAAACATTTTTCCATAAATGCTTTGAAATAATGTCCGCAATTGCAGGACTAAGGCACAAGGCGACTATTGATGGCGTGAATGATAGAACGCTATGTGCACGTAATAAATCAAGCGTTATCAACGCACTTTTTTCTGAATAAAACGTAATTGCCTGAATCTCATTTTTATGAAAAAGAGCGATTGTTTCATCTGCCCACTGCACCACGGGCACTGTTTTATACACGCAAAACGAATCAACAATCATAAAATCACTGCATTTAGCTGCTATATCCATTTTGATTGTCGCCCCGTGAAAATAGGCAACACGATCAAATGCAAACATTTTCAGGTAATTCACAATTCCCGCAGCACCAGGTGTTTCGGCGCAATGGACGATGCGAAAACCATATTCACGAGCAACCTCCGCCGACATGAAGCCCGCACAAAATAAGGGGATATCACGACGCACTGTCATCTCAACAAGGCAATCAATACCCGACATAGATGTTGTAATAAAAGCATCATAATGATCAAAATCAACTAATTCGAAAACAGGCATCATAACCGTCGTCATAACGGGGGCAATCCAGGTTAATACTTCATGAGTATCAGCAAGACGCTGCATACGTTCAGCCTGTTTTAGCGGGCGTGTGATCAATAATCGCTGCATAATGTTGGGTTAACTCCATTCCACCTCATTGAACCATTTCTCGATTAACAGATCAAGGAAAGCCTGTGATGAATACAGATATATATATGCATCTATCCAATAACTTTTTTATGCCTTACTTTTATGCCTTACAAAGTTACTATCATTGCCTTTTTATCTTGTTGAACAACTTAAACGTTTGATACCTATCGAGGCGGTAACTGTAAAAAATTAATATTGCCTTTTTGATCCATTGATTTTCACCGCACAGATGACCTAAACTAACATTACTATATATAATTATTTTTGAGGTGTTTTGTGTCGCAGCGACGCTCCCAAGTCGAAATTATTCGCTTCGATCATGTAAGTTTATATTACCCATCGGGTGCACCTGTTTTTTATAACTTAAATTTCTCCTTTTATTCATCAGGATTTTATTTTCTAACAGGGGCAAGCGGTGCAGGCAAAACATCCATGATGAAGCTTATTTATCGTGATTTAAAACCATCTGAGGGACTTGTCACCGTTTTTGGACGCGATGTTACATCCCTTAGTAACGCCGAACTTCCTTTGTTTAGACAAAAAATGGGACTTGTGTTTCAGGACTGCCGTTTACTGCCACACCTCAGTGTTCTTGACAATGTCGCACTAGCTCTTCGTATTACAGGTATGGATTTAAAACGTGCACGCAATTATGGGAAAGAACTACTTTACTGGGTTGGCTTAGGTGATCATTTAAATTACTTGCCCAATAGTCTATCCGATGGTCAAAAACAACGCGTTGGCATTGCACGTGCGGTTATCACACGACCACTCCTTTTACTTGCGGACGAACCAACAGGCAATGTCGATGATAAAGCGGCTTTTAAACTGATGCAATTATTTGAAGAACTCAATAAAATTGGTACAACAATTTTGGTCGCAACGCATAACCGAAGCTTAGTTGATTCGTTTAGTCATCCAGAATTGCATTTATCACAAGGACAATTATCCATTAATTATCCAAAGAATGCTCGTAGTGCTTAAACGCGAAACCATACAAAACGTTCAATAAAAAGGGAATGCAAATGACAAAGAAAATCGAAAAACCTTCTTATGTCTTACGTGATATTCCACTTGACCAAGAATCTGGAAGACGTCACATCCCTGTGCTGATGGGATTATTGGTCTTTTTACTCATTATTGTTTTCACAGCCGCTATTACGATTGGTAGCGCGCTTCATAAATGGCAAAATCCAGGTGGACAAAAAGTCACAATTGAAATTTTGGAAGGCAATACCGTAGCAGCATTAACACAAACAGGTGCATCTACCACCCCCATCTCTGCCGAACAAGCAGCCCTTACCCCTAACAATACCCCCATTGATATCGAGAAAATTAAAAATACCCTTCGCACCATACCAGGGGTATCGTCTTTTGAAGTTCTTGATCATGAAAAGTTAATGTTATTATTGCAACCCTGGGTTGGTGATACTGGAAATTTAACAGACTTAAAAATGCCTCTTTTAATTGATGTTGAACTAGATACACGTGTACCATTTCAGGTATCGGAAGCGCATCGCATCTTAAGCCAGGTTGCCCCTGGTGTGCGTATTGAATCCCATGCAAAGTGGCAGCAAACACTTGTTACATTAGCGCAATCCCTTCGAGCGCTTTCCTACATCATTATCGGCTTTATTGCCTTAACAATTTTTGTGATTGTCAGCCTTATGACACGAGCATCGCTTAATGTGCACAGCGATATTATTAACGTATTACGCTTAATGGGTGCCCGAAATCGCTATATTGCCAGCTATTTTCAAAATAGTTCTTTTTGGTTATGCCTGAAAGGGGGTGCAATCGGTCTTCTAGCAGCCATTCCAACCGTTATCTTTATGGGATGGCTATCACGCCACCTTGGTATGCCTAAATTCTTTACAGCTGAACCTGCAACGGGCGCATGGGTTTTTATTTTGCTTCTTCCCATTATGATAGCATGTGTGGGGATGCTTGTCTCACGCCTGGCTGTCATTGGCACGTTGATGCGACTTGATGCAGCATGATCTCCCTTATTCCCTTTGCACGTCGTCTTTGTTTAGCCTTGTTTGCTTTTTTAATAGCATGGCTAATAGGATTTATTATCTTTATAGCAACACTTCCCAAACATCCTAATGATACTCAACACATTGCCGATGCCATCGTCGTGTTAACAGGTGGAAAAGGTCGTGTTGAAGTTGGAATAGCACTATTTGACACAGGACTTGGTAAACGTCTTTTTATTTCTGGTGTTTTTAAAGGCGTCAATGCAAAAACACTCGCCTCCAAACAGGATGTCCCCAATGCACTCTATACACGCTTGTCCGATATGGAATTAGGATATGAAGCCAATAATACCGTTCAAAATGCCATTGAAACAGCCAAATGGGCAAAAGAAAATAACATTAAATCCATACGTCTTGTCACAGGCAATTATCATATTCGCCGCAGCATCATTGAATTCAAACGCATGTTACCTGATGTCACCGTAATTGGACACCCTGTACCCTTTAAACACATCATGTCACGTAAAGCTATTTGGCTTATGTGGAATGAGTATTTAAAATTAAACTATGTATGGGCGCAGGGCGTTTTTAGTTGAATTATAGTGAAAGACATATACTCCTTATCGAGGTTTTTGCATAAAGATTAATAATGTCAACAGCGCTTTGTCCTACATCACTTACAAGAACATTTCTTTCAAGTGTTTGCGCCAATAAATCCATTGCTTTTTGAAAGTCAGTTATTCCTTTTTCATACAAACGTTGTTGATGAAACGTGTAGCCTTGCACGAGATGTTCTTTTAGAATGCTGGATGCCCACTTTCGGAATTGAGTGGCACGTTTAGAATTTACACGATAACCAATAGCTATAATCGCATCTAAGTTATATAATTCCAAATTTCTCTTAACATCACGTGTGCCTTCTGTTTGAACTATTTCCAAATTGGAAACAGTTGACTCTCGTGACAGCTCATCTGTGTTATATATATTTTTTAAATGTTTGTGAATGGCTGGTTTTTGAACATCAAATAGTTCAGAAATTTGTGCAAGCGTTAACCAAACTGTATCGTTATCCAATTTCACTTGGAGAGTAACATCACCTGAATCAGTTTTAAAAATCACAAGGTCTTGTTGAGTAGGTGTCATTGTTTGGAATTTCATTCAAATTGTCTACATGAAATATAAGATGTTAAACAAAGACTATCAATAATTTTGTTTTTTATATTTATACCTATTTTTAATGAGACAAAAAGCTTCTATTTAGTACGCCTTAGATTAATAAATTGTCTTGCGATTTTTGCAAAAAAATCCATATTGTGCATTAGAGTTACGCATTATAAAAAAGAAAAGGAATCGTATGGCTTTTAAGAATTTAATATTTACTGTTGTTGGCGCAACAGGTGCCGTTGGCAATGCTGTTTTATCATTATTAGCCGAACGCGGCATTCCCAAAGAAAATGTACAAGCCGTTGCGTCCAAACGTTCCCTTGGTGCCTCTGTTTCCTATGGTGACCATGCAGAATTAGCCATAAAACCCCTTGAACATTTTGATTTCAGCACCACCCACATTGCTTTCTTTGCTGTTAGCAGTGATATATCGGCAGAATACATGCTACGCGCCACACAACAAGGCGCCCTTGTTATCGATAAATCATCATACTTTCGTATGAATGCTGATGTCCCCCTCATTGTGCCAGAGGTTAACCCAGATGCAATTGCGCATGCCGCCAAGCGTCGCATCATCGCAAATCCAAATTGTTCAACGATTCAGCTTGTCGCGGCTTTAAAGCCCATTCACGACATTAATCCCATTAAACGGATCGTTTTATCGACATACCAAGCTGTTTCAGGCGCAGGTAGTAATGCAATGGATATCCTTTATAATGAAACAAAAACCGTACTAATGAATCAACCATCCACACCAAACACAACCTTTCCCAAGCCCATTGCCTTTAATGTGATTCCAAAAATTGATGTCTTTATGGATGATGGTGGCTCAAAAGAAGAATGGAAAATGATTGAGGAGACAAAGAAAATTTTGTCACCTGATATTCGTGTAGCAGCAACATGTGTGCGTGTGCCTGTTTTTGTTGGACATTCAATTGCAGTGACGCTTGAGCTAACGCAAACGTTTGATGTGAAAGAAATCATAAAAGCACTCAAAACATCTAAAGCGCTGAAAGTAGCAGGAACTATCGATCAATTCCATACACCATCGGAGGCTGCACAGGAAGATTATATCTTTGTGAGCCGCATTCGCCGTGATACCTCCACCGAAAATGGATTATCTTTATGGATTGTAGCGGATAATTTACGCAAAGGCGCTGCATTGAATGCAGTTCAAATTGCCGAACACGCGTATAAACATCATAAGTACTTAATTCGTGATCACTAAAAAAAGGGTTATGAAATTTATTAAGAACCTTCCACCTAAGCATCAATCTCAAATCAAAAAATATATTTTGAATTTCCAAGAAACGCCGATCCCTCATGACTCTCAAGCATTAAAAGGGTACGAACCTTATCGCCGCAAAGATTGCGGTGAATACCGAATTATTTACAAAATCGATGAAGAGATTAAAACGATTTACATTATTCTTGTTGGAAAAAGAAATGGCGGAGAAGTTTATAAGTTCTTGAGCAATATCCTCAATTAGCCATTCTGAAAAATACGACTAAAAACCGTCTTGATCTGATAATCTTTCTTTGGTCCTTTCACTGTATATAACATGTCAAAATGATCATGATCGTGAAATACCCACTTACAATGATACACATCCTGATTACATAAATGATCATGCTGTGCCCTTACAGGAAACATTGTGTCCGTGACATTAACCTGATGCAACAAAACGCCATCACTTTTCAAAAGCGTAAATGTGGTGGGTGTCACATGATAGGTGTGCGATTGAAAGCATGTTTGGCAATCATTGTGTAACTGATACAGACCTTTCTCGGTATATAACACACGATTATTATCGGATGCTTCAAAATGCGCCATCCCAGTTATGGTAATATTTGGCTCTGAAACGCACCGTATGAATGCCCAATCCCTTGTAAAAATATGATGAAAGTTAAGTTTTTTAAAAGTCATTTGTTTAAAGTCTTATGTGTAAAAATTATGTATTATACGCAGTGCTCACGTTTACTCTGCCAAAAATGCGCCGTCGCATCCAAGAAATTCTGCAGCATCGCATGACCATGTTCACTCGTCGTCATGGCGAATCTGCAAAGCAGATGTGGCCATCCAGTTAAATAATATCGTCATATAAATCTTTCCATACTGGATTAACACGCTCAATAAGCATTAGCTTATTCTTTCGCGATCCTTTTTTAATTTGTGTTTCACGTTGAATTGCCGCCTCCATTGTGTCATGTAATTCATAAAACACAAGATATTTACAACCATATTTTTTACTAAAACCATTATACAATAATGCTTTATGATCGTAGACTCTCTTAACTAAATCGGATGTAACACCTGTATAAAGTGCGCCATTTCGTTGATTTGTGATAATGTAAACAGCAGGTTTTTTCATATATTACATGTTTTTCTGGATGGCTACGCCCCTTCGGGACTCGCCATGACGGCGCCTCTATATTTACTCTGCCAAAAATGCGCCGTCGCATCCAAGAAATTCTGCAGCACCGCATGACCATGTTCACTCATAACCGATTCAGGATGAAATTGCACACCATATGTTGGATGGATTTTATGTTGCACCGCCATAATGATACGCCTACTCTCCCCTAACGATTTCATATCATCAGGCAACCAAGCCGTTACCGCTAACACATCAGGCAATACCTCTGCCTCTATCACGAGTGAGTGATACCGCATCACCTGAAATGACGTTGGCAATCCTTTAAATATAGGGTTATCACTCAACTGATCAATCGTAATCATACTTGTTTTACCATGGATTGGCACTGTCGCCCGCACAATCTTTCCACCAAAAACGTGCCCTATACATTGATGCCCAAGACATACCCCAAAAATTGGGATACGCCCTGAAAACTGTTCAATTATAGCATTTGATAAACCAGCTTCTATAGGGGAACATGGTCCTGGCGAAATGACAATGGCTTTATAATTCGCCTGTTCAATGGCATCGAGTGTAATCGCATCATTACGAAAAACAACAACATCTTGCCCTAGTTCCACCAAATAACGTTGCAAATTAAAAATGAAAGAATCGTAGTTATCAATGAGAAGAATCATGATTGAGTTAAAACGTTTTGATTGTATCTATCTTGATAATACTTCAGCACAAACACGCGTAAATGACTAGCTAAATTCACATCCTTACGGTGACAATCCTGATATGTTACTAAATCGTTTAGACTCATATCATCGCGTATTGCAATTTCTAAAAGTGCGTCCCAGAATTCTTCTTCCAAAGCAAGGCTGGTGGCATGCCCTGAAAGGCGTATTGACTTTTTTATCATAATTAACCTAAAATTTTATTATAATTAACCTTACAAAAGTGACCTTCATGTCCGAAACACACGAAACGCACAAATCTGACGATCATTCAAACCATAATGAACCGCACATTCTTGAGGAAACACACAGCTCTCACAAAACGAACAGCAAAGAAGGCACACACGCCTCAATAGAACACAACGCAGATAATCATCATTCAACCAATCATGATGGCGTCCTTTTGTGGAGTGGGCTTGCTCTTCTGGTTTTGCTCGCCAGCCACTGGATTCTTCCACGTTTAAAGCACTTACGCAATATTGATATTTCTATCCTTAATTCAATTTGTGGTGGTATCGCACTTGGTTTTGTCCTTCTTCACATTTTACCAGAAGTTATTGTTGATGTTCAAAAAATAAAACATGTTTTTCATTTGAATATTCTCAACAATCACCACATCCTGATCTTTTTCACCTTTTTCTTGGTTCTCATCGGCTTCTTAATTCTCTACAGTCTTGAAAAAGTTGCGCACGACTCAACCAAAGAAGGGAATGAATCCAGTGGTCTGGTTTATGCCCTCCATATTGGCGTTCTTTACTACCTCACCTTTTCTGTGGGATTCAATTTAGCCTTTTATGCACACGAAGGTCTTTATGTACTCGCGCTTTTCACCATTGCCATTGCATGTCATTTTATGCTCGACGAACATGCAATTGCACATCATTTCCCCACACGATTTGACAATTCCAGTCGCATACATCTATCCGTTGCGGCTGTCATTGGCTGGGGCATGGGATATTTCTGCTTACTGAACAACATCCATTATATTGATATCTTCATGAATGCTTTCCTTGCAGGTGCGCTCATCCTATCAACGGTAAAAACAGAATTCTCCCTTTTTGAAGGACGATCGCATTACCCAACGTTTTTAATCAGCCTACTCATCGAAGGAATAATGGTTATCCTCATGATAAGCCAGCAATCATTACACCACGGATAATCAGCCACAATCGAAAGGAAAATTATTATGTTACCTCATGGAAATAAACTTGAAAAATGGCTTGATAGTGACTGCATGCATGAAATTATTGCCTTTTTAATCATCATAAATGCAATTGTGCTGGGACTTGAAACATATACCTCACTCAAAGAATATCTTCCACTGCTGCATGCGATTGATAAAGCCTTACTAATTTTCTTCGTAGCAGAGCTTGCCTTACGTGTTTTCGCAGGGGGGATACGGTTCTTCCGAAGTGGCTGGCACCTTTTTGATGCCTTTATTATCTTGATTTCAATAGCCAGTGCATCAAGTGGATTGTCGGCCTTACGTGCGGTGCGAATCCTTCGTGTGATGCGGCTTATTTCGCTTTTCCCACAATTGCGCATTGTTGTCTCAGCGATCTATATGGCAATTCCTGGCGTGTTAAGCGTTGCGGGCATTCTACTCGTTTTCTTTTATACATTTTCAATTATTGCCTTTAACCTATTTAATGACATTAGCCCTGAAATGTTTAGCAGTTTAGGTGGCTCAATGTACACGCTCTTTCAGCTTATGCTTTGTGATGATTGGAGTGCCACAACACGCCCCATACTCGCCAAGATGCCACACGCTTATTTATTTTTCATTCCGTTTGTCATCACAATGACATTTTGCGTGCTCAACCTATTTTTTGGTTTAATTGTTAATGCCATGCAATCAGCTGCAGACAAAGAAAGCGAAGATATTCTAGGCATGGCTGATGAAGAGGCTGAAAATGAAACTGCCATATTAACAGCAAAAATCGAAGGTCTTACACACGAAATTCAAGCACTAAAAGCACTTATACGAAAAGAATAACAGGATATGCTTTGATTTTTCTCAATAGTGTTGTTTAATACTTACAGTCATATGTTATGGAAACCTCTAATGCCACTTTTTTTTCGATCCATTCTAGGTTTCCTTATTCTCCTTCTGATCTGCTATTTTTTTTCTACTAATCGCAAAAACATTAATTGGTCAAACGTTCTCAAGTGTTTTGGTCTATTTTTCTTTCTTGCCACTCTCATGACACATGTATCTCTTATTGAACGCATCATCATGCATGTATCACTTGCTGTTGAGGCCCTGCAAGCGGCAACCTTAGAAGGAACAAAATTTGTTTTTGGTTATATTGGCGGCGGCAATACACCATTTGATATTCCAGAACATCGAAAAGATAATAATTTCATTATTGCTTTCCAGGCATTTCCTATCATAATCGTTGTTGGTGCGATTACGATGCTCTTCTTTTACTGGCGTATTATTCCAGTATTAGTACGTGCTATATCTCCCTTTTTTGGAAAAAGTATGGGTATTGGAGGCGCCTTAGGAATCGTCTCAACAGCTAAAATATTTTTTGGGCACCTTGAAACAGGGTTATTTGTAAAACCATACCTAAGATTATTTTCACAATCAGAACTTCTTATTTTGATGACTCTTGGTTTTTCGACCACGTCTGTTGTTGTGATGCCTGTTTATAGCAGCCTCATCATTAAATATGTTCCGAATGCAATGCCTATTTTTATCATGACGAACATTGTAACCATTCCGCTTGTTATTGGTTTATGCAAAATGCTCGAACCCTGCGAACATAATACGGCAGGCACACTGGAAACACCGTATAATTTCACAGGTTCATTTGATGCCATTAGTCGCGGCACACGTGATGGTTTATCAATTTTTATCAACATTATTGCAATGCTTATTGTCATAGCAGCACTTATCACACTCTGTAATAAATCACTCAGTTTAATTCCCTTAACACAAACACTTTCACTTCAATATCTTTTAGGATACTTATTTAAACCCATTGCATGGTTTATGGGCATTCCATGGCATGAAACCCATCAAGCAGGACAACTGCTTGCAACAAAAACGGTACTCAATGAAATCTTTGCCTATATGGATTTTGCTAAAATCGGCGGAAATTTATCACCAAAAACACAGATTATCCTTGCCTCCGCCCTATCAAGCTTTGCAAATTTTGCATCAATTGGTGTCATTATTTCTGGCTTTTCAACAATTTGCCCTGAAAAAAAGAAACTCATCGCAAAAATGGGCTTTCAAGCCTTTCTTATCGGCGTCATTGCCACGTGTGTATCAGGCGCATTACTTGGTATATTATTGAAGTGATAATGCACCAAAAATAAACTTTTTAACTAAAAACAACATCTTATCCTTGACGGACGCCTCATTTTTGCTTTACATTTAATTGTGCTGGAGAGATGGCCGAGCGGCTTAAGGCAACGGTTTGCTAAACCGTCATACGGGTTATTCTGTATCGAGGGTTCGAATCCCTCTCTCTCCGCCATCTTTAAAATCCCTTCATTAATTATCCAACAACAATATTCACAATACGATTTGGCACCACAATCACTTTACGGATCGTCACATCTTTTACATAAGGCAAAACACTGGGCACAGCAAACGCTTGCGCACGTAAGACATCATCATTCATATCAGGCTCTGCAATAAAGGTGCCTCGCAATTTCCCATTAATCTGAACAGCGATTGTCACTTCATTTGTTTTTGATAACACAGGATCTGGCGTTGGCAAACGCACCTCATCTAACATATTACCACCTGTCAATCGTTCATACAGCTCATATCCCATATGCGGCGCAATCGGCACAAGCATTAATACAAAAAACAACAAACCTTCTTCAAGGGCAGCGCTTGAACTGGTTACGGCAGCTTCCTCTAAAATACGACAGAATTCTCTGTGATAGGCAATCGCTTTGTTAAAAGCATTACGCTCATAACTATCAATCAGCTTTGCTAAATACTGATGTGAGAGCCTTCGCAAGGCATCATCCCCATCCCGTTTGAGATGAATAGCATCCAAAACGGTATCTGACATACGCGTCACACGATTTAAATAGCGCCAACACCCATCAAGTGCCTCCGTATTCCAATCAAAATCTTTCTCAGGCGGAGTATCAGACAACATAAACAAACGCGCCACGTCAGCACCATATGAATTTAAGATTTCCATTGGATCGACCAAATTCATCTTTGATTTGCTCATTTTTTCCGCACGACCAATAACGGCTTTTTCGCCCGTCGCCTCAACTACCCATTCGCCACGATCATTTTTAATGACATCATTTGGGTATAACCACTTACCTGCCTGATCTTGGTATGTTTCATGGCACACCATTCCCTGGGTGAGCAAATTCGTAAACGGTTCAGAAAAATCAAGATACCCCAAATCACGTAAAGCCTTTGTGAAAAAACGCGCGTACAATAAATGCAAAACCGCATGTTCAACACCGCCAATATACCAATCAACAGGTGCCCATTTTCGAACATCCCCCATATCAAAAGGTACGTCGACATCTTTAGGCGAACAATAACGCAAAAAATACCATGATGAATCAAAGAATGTATCAAGCGTATCCGTTTCACGGCGCGCAGGCTTGCCGCACTTAGGGCAATCAATATCCTTCCACGTCGAGTGATGTTCTAAGGGGTTCCCTGGTTTATCAAATGTTACATCCTCAGGTAAAACAACAGGTAAAGCAGAAATTGGCATTGGCACCACACCACAATCATCACAATGCACCATAGGAATTGGGCACCCCCAGTAACGCTGACGGGATACAAGCCAATCACGAAGGCGGAATGTCACTTGACTCTCCCCCACCCCTAATTCTTTTAATCGTTGAAGTGCTGCACTTTTTCCATCAGCAATGGTCATACCATCTAAAAATTCGGATGCCATCAAAATACCATCACCCAAATATGGCAATGTCGCAACATCATCATTTCGAACTACACGCTTAATTGGCAATGCATATTTCGTTGCAAAGTCAAAATCACGTTCATCATGGGCTGGACAACCAAATACAGCACCTGTCCCATAGTCCATCAACACAAAATTTGCTACATAAACAGGCAACGTCCATGTGGCATCAAAAGGATGGGCAACACGCAACCCCGTATCAAAACCTTTTTTGTCAACGGTGCTAATGGCCTCTTCCGTTGCAATCATTTGCTGACACTCTTTTATAAAAGCATCCAAACTTGGATTTGTTTGACTGAGTTGTTCTGCCAGTGGATGCGCTGGAGCAAGTGCAATAAAGGACGCACCAAACAGTGTATCAGGGCGCGTTGTAAACACAGGAATTACATACCCATCATTCTCAATAACAAAATTGATAAGGGCACCTTCGGATCTGCCAATCCAATTTTCTTGCATTTTTAGAACCTTTTCAGGCCACCCTTTGAGCGTCTGAAGGTCATTCAACAATTCATCCGCATAATCGGTAATACGAAGCGACCACTGGCTTAAACGACGTTTTTCAACGAGTGCACCCGACCGCCAACCACGACCATTCACCACTTGTTCATTCGCCAAAACTGAATTCTCGATAGGATCCCAATTTACCCATGATTCCTTACGTTCAAGCAATCCTTTTTCATAGAATTCAAGAAATAACCGCTGTTGATGCTTATAATAATCAGGCATACAGGTTGCTATTTCACGATCCCAATTATATGAAAAACCGAGCGCCTTTAACTGAAAGCGCATTTCTGCCATGTTTTGTGTTGTCCAATGTGATGGATGTACATTGTTTTGAATCGCCGCATTTTCCGCTGGCAAACCAAACGCATCCCACCCCATTGGATGCAACACAGAAATCCCTTTCAATCGTTTAAAACGCGCAATCGCATCGCCAATTGAATAATTACGCACATGCCCCATATGAAGACGACCCGATGGATATGGTAACATTTCAAGGATATACTCATACGAATCCCCTGCTTGTTCAGCATGAGCTGCATTGTTTTGAGCTTCCCAATTTGCCTGCCATTTTTTTTCAACAGCCTTAAATGCGTATCCGCGTGTCATACTTCGTTATTCCTAATACTTAAAATGTACTTAAAAAAAATCATTACTTTGACTGCATCCGTAAATGACGTGCTTTTGTTAAAATAATATTCTCTAACTCTGTCGATGCTGTACGATCTTCATCAGACATATTAACCCATTGACCAGCACTTAGACGTTGCTTATGAATCGTTATATGAATTGCCTCTACGCGCAATTCAATACTTGTAATTTTTATCATGACTTTTATACGCTCACTTGGCTTCTTCTCATCAACGTACCAGTCCGTTACAATCACGCCGCCATTGGCATCTGCCGATACAAGGGGCATAAAACTAATGGCATCCAATGATGCACTCCACAAATAGGGGTTAACCCGCATCCCTGTGCCTTGGGCACCCGAACCTTTTTTCTTTGATCCACCAAAAACGAACGTATCATCGCCCGCGATGGAACCAAAATTTGTTTTTCGCTTTGTTTCTTGATCAACGGGCGCAACAACATCAGGATCATCTTTTGATCGAAATTTACTACATCCAGACAAAACAAGTACGGCACTTAACACCAATACACATATTCTTAACATTACTTTTTTCCATTTTTTCATTTATACCTTTTTATAAAGGTTTTGATGAAAACACGCAACAAACAAAAAAAAGTCGACATAAAATGCCGACATTCTTTTATTCATAAAAAAATTAAAAGGATACTTTTGTACCAAGAATAATAACTGTACCCGAATTATTTCCAACAGCATTTTGTGCCTTTAAATCTAAATTATAATATTTTTGCGCTGAATCAATAAACTTCTGATTTGTTCTTGTTTTAATAAAATTCACTTCACCAAAGAAAACAAGACCTTCTACGGCTTTAAAATCCAACGTTGTCGTAACTGTTTTCATTGTTGCTTTATTCGTTGCATCCGTTTTCCGATCCGATTGGAAATAACCAACCGCAGCCTGATAGGCACCAAACGTGTACCGTGTTCCCATATTCCACGCCTTCCCTGAATCACCTAAATCGGCACCTTCAGGATTATACGATCCACGGGCGTCTTTATTACGCTTATAGCCTTGTATCAATTCCTTTGTCATCAGACGTGATTTTTGGTTGTTCAAGAATCCAGCCGCAACTTCAACATCTTTGTACGTCATAAGCGCTGATAATTGATAGGCATTTGAATGCTGCGTCTTAAACACACGATTATCGGCAGGCAGTGGCGCACCCACACTATCATACCCAAGTGGGAAGACAACACGGGCTCTCTCCGTTAACAACAATGCATTTAAATTAATCTTAATATCTTTCCATACTTTTTCATAACTTGCACTGTAAACAAAGTTATTCAGACCAAAAGGCGCCTCCAAATTGTCAGGATACATACTTGTTTCATGCCCATACCCATTCATTGTTTGCGCAGACAAATTATTACGTCCTAACTTACCAAGGTGTGACGTATTTGGCGTATAACTTACACCCACCTGAAAACCGTCAAGCGAAGGCGAAACCCAATTAACTTTTGTGGCAATATCAGGGGAACCAATCATTGTCGCCCCTTTAACAACACCTTCAGAGAAATTAAAATAATCAGGCGCTGAGCCGCTAATCCCCCCTAAACCACCCATAATCGTATAAGCTGATTGTGACATTGAATCATCAACACCTTTAACATTACCGACCTGCACTGACCCTAAATAATTATGGGTAAAAACAACGTAATTACGTGTCAAACTAGGGCTAGCTGCCGAAATAGATTCAAAATTAACAACGTAACCATAACCATAGCCTGTTGGCGTTTTTCCATTCACATTAAATGAAAGATCAGATTTAGGAACTCCAATTGCTGCAGGTGGACCTCCTCGTCCATTTTCTTTATTCTTTTGAAGTGTACTTACGCCAATTACATTCGTAAAACCTGCTATTTTGAGCGCTGGCGCTGATGACCCTGGCATGGTTATTGGTGGCGTTGGCGTTTCAGATTTACCTTCCTCTGCATGCACATTACTTAAACAACCAATAAACGCTGAGGTCATCATAAGAATTTTATATTTATTATTTTTCATAAATGATTCCTAATTTTATAAAAAAATTATCTAAAGTACCACTTACATGTATTACCTCATATAGAAAAAGAAAAAACAAGACACTTTAAACATGGGATTTATTCATTTAATACTCATTGTGTTTTTAAATTCACATCGGCAAATTTTACCTACTCTTCTATTAATCTTTAGCTAAAGTATTAATTTTATCCATTTAAACATAAAAAAATAGGTTTACGTATACACAACGTAAACCTATAAATAAGACTAAAAAACGCTATTAATAATTAGAACGATACTTTTGTACCAACAATCACAACTGTACCACTATTATTCTTGACAGCGACTTTTGCGTTCTTTTCACCATCATAATAAGCTTGCGCTGCAGCAACAGCTCTGTCATTTGATTTAGTACGGATATAATCAACCTCACCAAAGAATGTCAACCCTTCTGCTGCCTTAAAATCAAGCGTTGTAGTTACTGTTTTCAACGTTGCTTTACGAATGGCATCTGTTTTACGATCAGTTTGGAAATAACCAACAGCAGCCTGATAGGCACCAAATGTATAACGTGTACCAGCATTCCATGATGTTCCCGATGTACCTAAATACGAATCTTGAGTATTATAAGATCCCTTATAGTCAACATCTTCATACTTTAAAAGTTCGAGTATATCTTTTGTCATCAAACGCGCTTTACCATTATCCATCCAGCTACCAGCAAATTCCCAAGCTTTAACTTGCAAGGATCCAGAGAGTTGATAAGCTGTCGAACGTTGCGTCTTAAAGATTTTCTTATTTCCTGGAAGAGGAGCCGTTCTACCAGCTTTAACACCGTAAGCCACATCTTTATTAAAAACAAAACGGGAATTTTCTTTTATCGCCAACGCACTTAAACCAACAAGACATTCACCCCAGGTTTTCTCGTAGGTAACACCATAAACCATGTTATTTAACCCATATGGGCTAATTTTCTTATCAGGATAAATGGCTGTCGTATTACCCATTCCATCATCCGATTGCAACATAGAGTTATCACGCCCTGACTTACCAACATGCGATGTATTTGGTGTATAGCTAAACCCAACCTTCAATCCACTAACAGATGGTGATACCCAATTAATCTTTGTGGCAATATCAGGCGTGCCAACCATACGCACACCATCATACACACCCTCTGAAAAATTGAAATAACCAGATGCAGACCCATCAAGACCAGCCGCACCACCTATTAACGTATAAGCATGCTTTGTCATCGAATCATCAACACCTTTAACGGCACCAAACTGCACAGCACCAAGGTCATTATGTGTAAATTGAACATAGTTACGGTTAATATTAGGGCTATAACCAGGCAATGATTTAAAGTTTATCACATATCCATATCCATAACCTGTCGGTGTTTTACCACCAATTGTAAATTTCAAATCAGATACAGGAATAGCAAAAGACGACAAAGGCCCGCCTCTTCCATTTTGTTTTTCTTGCTGATTAACAGCTGCGGCAATCACGCTTGTATAACCTGATATTTTCAATGAAGGTGCCTCAGGACCTGTTTTGTCAGCTGACGCCTCTACAGCTGGTGCTGGCGTCGGATTTACAACAGTCGATGCAACGACAGAACTAACGCCTGTAAGTACAACGAACGCGGAACTCAGCATCATGCTATTTATACTTTTCATTCTCATTGGTTTTCTCCCAATCTAATTATCTAAAAATTAACATCTTGTTAACCTTTATAAATTCATAGCGCTAACATTCCACCTTGAGCAACCTTCGTTACCCTAAATTCTATGGGTATGTTTTATGATGTGTTTTTAGCAACACATAATACACCTCCCACAAATAATTTTATGATTTTCATTCTTTAAAATGAATAAATCTTCACAAAATATTTTTTAATTAACAAATAATTAATAAAAATCATGCAATAATAACGAATAAACATTCATGATGTAAAAAAATGACTATAAAACCTTTATTTATAATCGGATTTATTCTGATGTTATCACACGCTATAAAAGCCTATGACACACCACCTGCACGAGGAACTTATCCGCCCCCCGAAGTGCCTTCAGATTTTAATGATGATTTCGACTACGCACAAAAGATATTAGAACAACGAAAATTAGCAAAGGAACGCCAAAAGCGCAAATGGACATCTAATGATTATGATGTTGAACCAACATGCACATCAAATCCTTACCGTGCAACACCTTACCGTGAAGCAGAAGATATGTATCAACCACAATCATCCCACAAAAAAAGAGCAATCTATCAAGACGATGATTCCTATCAACAAAAACCTTCTTTATACAACGAAACACCCTCGCCGCGTTATCAACCTGGAATAGCCTCTCGCTATCAGTCAACCTCCAATGATATCAATCGTTATCGCGAGACGGATTTTGATCATTATCCCTCTCGTGATGAGGATGAAGAATATCAAGCCGCAAAAAAAATAAAAAGAAAACGCACGGAACAACAATCTGTTGAGGATGAAAGAATCGCACAAACCACCGTCAAAGCCCCTCCTTCGACTCAAGAATCAAAAAAAGGGTTTATTGACACAGTTACAGAGAAAGCGGAATCCTTAAATCTTGAACAAAAAGCCGACACAGCTCTCAAATTAACAAATACAGCCAACAAACTACTTTCAATGTTCGGTGGATTTAGTGGCTAACACCTTAAGCAATCTCTTCTTTTAAACCCCAGTTCGGGATTTCGACAAACAAAAACCTATAGTTTCCATCATGGCGAGCCAGCGTAAGCTGGTGCGGTCATCCAGAAAAACAAACATTTTCGACGTAACAAGCATTTCTGACGCAACAGGCATTTCCGATGTAACAGCCACTGGATCACCACAAAAGCCTTCGGCTTTTTCGTGATGACGATTACATAACATATATAGAGTTTTCTTCATGTTTAATCCCGAATTGGGGTTATAAAGGTGTTTTCTAATAAAATGTCTGTATCACATCCATCATTTCAATATTTTCCACGGGCAGCATCGGAATCGTACAGCACACACGTGTTCCCTGATTTTCCTTTGAATCAAGAGTAATCGTACCTCCATGAAGTTCAAGCAAACTTTTTACAAGCATCAATCCAAGACCAGAGCTAACATTGGCATTACCATTTATTGTTGACTGCTGAAAGGCACGCAAAATACGCTCTTGATCTTCAGCAGAGATCCCTATCCCTGTATCTTCAACGATAATATCAATAGCACCTTCAGTCTGACTTTTTATAGCACTTATCGTAATACGCCCTCCATTTGGGGTAAATTTAATAGCATTCGTCAGCAAATTAAACAACGCATGTTTTAGACGACGTAAATCAATTTTAAGAACATCTGTTGGTACTTTGTTATCGATAATAAGCTCAACCCCTTGATCATTTGCACGATTCTGCACGAGGACAAGCGCACTTTTTAACAAGTTCTCAACTGTAATATCTTGATAATTTAAATTCAGCTTTCCAGCTTCAATACTCGCCAAATCCAACATATCATTAATCAAATTCATCAAACGATCCGTTGCCTCTGATATCCCTTTACAATAATCAAATTGCTTTTCATTGAGAGAGCCAAAATACTGATTCAATAAAATCTCACTAAACCCAGCAATCGTATTAAGTGGTGATCGTAATTCATAAGACACATGTGAAATAAAATCTGATTTAAGACGATCTTCATGTTCTAAGACTTGATTTCGCTCCTTCAACGTATTTTCAAAACGCCATGTATCGCTCACATCAATAAAGCTCAACAAGTGACTGCCATCTGGCAATGGTACATACGTATATTCTAAAACCTTATCTTTCTTAAGCAGCAATCGTTGACGTTCAGGGTGACGCCTTGAAATCACATTCAGCATATTTATGCGCCAATTTTTACTCTGACGGGAACTCCTAAATTGCCGTGAAACAACTTTTAAGATCTCGTTAATATGAACACCTTCCAAGTGATCTTCTGGTTTTAGATCCCATATACGCTCCATTGCTGGGTTCGACAAACGCAAACGATAATCCGTACCAAATACAATCAACCCTTCGTACAAATGGTCAATCGTTTCTTTTTGAACCGCTGTTAACGTATTATAACTACGTTCAAGAACCAGTTTATCCGTAATGTTATCAAATACATAAAACAAACCACCAGAGAGCATCGGCGCAATAACTAAACGATATGTCAATCCATCTGGCTGATGCATGATTTCATGAATAGGCTCTAACAACGTATTAAACAAATCACGTCGTTTTTGCTTGTGTGCCTGAAAGTCCGTATACTCAGGAATTTTACGTCGCTCACGCAATTGTTCCATAATTTCAAAAAGCGTTGGTCGATTCAAAAGCCAATCTTCATCATGCCCAAACATCGTTCGATAGGCATTATTAAAGAAATCCAAACGCGCATCAGCACCATAGATAGCAAGAGGTGTCGACAAGTGATTTAAAACATCTGCCTGTGATTGAAGAATTTGCTGTTTTTCTTTCTCGATATCTTCAAGCTCAGTAATATCCAACGCATAACCAACTGTTTGCATCGTGTCAGGAATCGGAATTTCGGCCAACTCAAGATAACGACGCTCACCAGAAACAACAATATGCGTACGCGCTGTTACTTTTTCTCGACTTTTCAAGGCGCGCCGCGATAATTCATAGGTGCTCATCTCACCATATCGATCAACCAATTCACGATTTTCAGCAATGACACGATAAATACTCGTTTCAAGAGCGCCTGCATATGCCATATTACAATACTGAATACGACCATTCGCATCGCGGCACCACAACGCAACAGGCGCAATATCCGTCAAAATACGTAACGTATCAACTTCTTGATTTTTTGTTTGTTGCAACGTCCTTAATTTAACTTGTTCCATTAACCGCTGGTTAATATCTGTAAAACTAAGAACCACCAGTTGTTTGTGTCCAACGGCATTGTTATGAACGTTCTCGTCATACAAATCAGGCGTAGATGGTGCTGTGTAATTTATACAACATCCATAAATTTCAATATGCTGCGCATTATCAAAAACACTCAGTTCTAATGTAAAATCACCGCCAAAATTCGTAATATGCTGCAAAGCACGTTGGAACGATGACTGTGTTGATTCTCCCAAGATTGTGCCTAAATCACTCACACTCAATTGATAATGCGCGTCAACACGAAATAAATTCTTAAATTGTTTTGATGTACGAATATAGGTTTGTCCATTAACCCAGCAACACCATGACTGAGGCAATGCCTCTAAAATATTTTGAGAAAGAAGCAATTCTAGATTTTGTTGGTGCCCACGTAACTGCAATTTCCAATAAGCTTTATAATAGAAAAACGCAACAATCGCAAATCCAATAGCGATACTAAGCGTAAGAAATAAAGCAATTGAGAGTCCGTTCATAGCACACTTTAAAATAAACATTTAGTAAAATTGTAAAAGGGTTTGCTTTTTTAGGCAATGTTTTAAAACACCATACATTCGCCTTTTATGCACATTTCAATAAATGCCTTACTCAGCCACCTCGAACAAATCAAAAAACAGCAATTTTAAAATATTAATTTAAATAATAAATATTTTTTATCTAAATTAATTACAAATCATATAAACCGAATAAAAAACGACTGATAAACTTAACATATCTATTGACTCTAATATTTTATATGTGCTATCAAAAATTCACTTTAAATATTAGAAAACACATGAAAGATACAACTTTATATGAAAAATTTATATAAAAATAAATATTTATTTTTAACTATTTTTACAGCAATATTAATAAGTACGGCGACCTATTGCGCGGAGAGCACAGATACAGATATGCCTAAGATTGCAGTGATATATGCCAATGGAGAGGATCTAAAAACATATTTTAATGAAACTGATTCTGCAGAATTGCTTGAAGAAATCAAAAAATTTTCAAATTATAAAATAAGAATTGAAAGATCCTCGTCAACGGAATGTGCCTCACAATTGTGCGAATTGTACCAAGAGCTCGCAACGAAAGAAGGAACACCAACATCCATTGATACAATGCCAGACAACTTTCTGTGTGGTTTAGAAATGAAAGATATCCCAATTGGTGTTCGCGCAGCATACAATCTTGCACTTAACTTACCCCATTTAACAGATGCAAGAGTTGCAGAAAATCTTGGTGTTGATTTATCTGTTTCTGAAAATATAGACTATGCTGATACTATTCATATACTTCTTAGTCAAAAAGGCTACAAGCCATCAATAAAAATCACTGCAAAAAAAAGAACTCTAAAAGCTGAATCTATCAGACCAGAAGAAGTTGAGTTTGCCTTAAGCGCAGTAAAACAGATGGAAACAATGAAAAAACGTTATCCAAAACTTTTTGAAGATCCTGAAAAAGCCAGAGAAATTACAGCTCAAGCAACAGTACTAGCTGCTGCTGTTTTAGCACAATCAAGAAACCTTACAGAAGTTGAACGCAAAAATATATCTAAAAAAACATTAAAAGCACTAGGTGCATCGTCTGGTCAACATGCTGATTTCGAAGATATAATAGAGGAAACTGAAAAAGATGGCGATCTTTCAGCAGGTCACGCGGCGTTAAGAAACTTTTTTAATGAAAGTTTATGCCCATCATCTTTAGGCTAATCCAATAAAAAAGAGGGATTACTATTTAAACTGATCAAGCCACATATGCCACGTTTCAGGTGATTCCCCTCTTTTTTTATGCTACACTAGGCGCACACACATAAAAACCAAAGCCACACCCATGATATCCGACAAGCAACTGATTAGTTTTGATTACGCCATCAAATACCTTTTGAAGGATAAGGGCGACTATGAAATTGTCGAAGGGTTCATTTCAGCGCTCCTCAAAACAAAAGGT